>CAXMSM010000278.1:0-10739 GCA_964195655.1 uncultured Gammaproteobacteria bacterium
CGCTACCTCGTCATCGGCTCACCCGCGGGTGCCTACTTCCCGCGCGGCATCAAGCCCGTCAGCGTGTGGTTGTCCACCGAGTACGTGCGAGCCAGCCCCGGCGGTACCGGCGCGGCCAAGTTCGGCGGCAACTACGCTGCCTCGCTGCTGGCGCAGGCCGAGGCTGCCGACCAAGGCTGTGATCAGGTGGTGTGGCTGGATGCGATCGAACGCCGCTATGTCGAGGAAATGGGTGGCATGAACCTGTTCTTCGTGTTCGGCAGCGGCGGCACGGCACGGCTGGTTACCCCGGAACTATCAGGTTCACTCCTTCCCGGGATCACCCGGGACTCGTTGTTGCAGTTGGCATCTGATGCCGGCTTCCGGGTCGAGGAACGCAAGATCGATGTCGACGAATGGCGGAAGAAAGCCGCCGCAGGCGAAATCACCGAGGTGTTCGCCTGTGGAACCGCGGCGGTCATCACCCCGGTGTCGCACGTTAAGCACGGAGATGGCGAATTCACTATCGCCGATGGCGAGCCTGGCGAGATCACCATGGCGCTTCGCGACACGTTGACCGGTATCCAGCGTGGCACCTTTGCTGACACGCACGGGTGGATGGCTCGGCTCAGCTGAGCTATTTCGAGGCTGAACAATTTCCAGTTCTAGCCGATCGCCATTCCGATCGCGGCGACCGTAGTCGTTACCTCGACTGCGGCGCCCAGTACATCGCCGGTGATGCCGCCGAACCTGTGTACGCAGTGCGCAACCAGTGCGACGCTGCATGCAATGGAGACGAGCACCACCAGCGGACCCTGCCAGCTGTGTTTGCATGCCGGGATCGCCATGGCCGCCACCGCGAGTATCCAGACACCTACTACCCAGAGGGGCTGGGTGCCTGCGACGCGTTCGCCCAAGACGCTGCCTGCGGCCGCCGGAACCGACCGACGGCATGCGGCCACAGCGGCCACCCGGCCGGCGGTCACCGCCACGAGTACCGCCAGCCAGTTCGTGTGGGCGAAGGCAAGGCTCTGCAGCAGGATCGTCACGACAACCGCAGCGGAACCGAACGGCCCAGCCGAGCCGTCACGCATCACGACCAGCGCCCGCTCCGGCGGGCCGTAGCAGCCCAGCGCATCGGTGGTGTCCGACAGGCCGTCGATGTGAAGGCCGCGGGTGGCCACCAGTAGGGCTGCCACCGCCAGTACGCCCGCCAGCGCGCTGCCGCTACCAAACGCCTGCGTGCCCACCCACAACACCGCGCCCGCCAGTGCGCCCAGTGCCACGCCGGCGACCGGAAACGCGGTCAGCACCCCGCGGCCAACGTTTGCGGTGAGCGCTGCCGGCGTGGGCAAAACCGTCGAGAACGCGAAAGCGCCAGCGACAGAACGGATCATGTATTAATGCCGGCTTCTTCGAAGGTTGCCATCGACGCAAGCGTGCCGACCGCGGCGCGAAGGATGGGTAGCGCGACCAACGCCCCGGTCCCTTCGCCCAATCGCATGCCGAGCTCGACGATGGGATCCAATTCCAGGTCGCGCAGCGCCAGTGCATGCGCTGGTTCGGTCGAGCGATGCCCGGCCTGCCACCACTGCTTCGCGCCGGGTGCGAGCCGTTCGGCCGCCAGCGCCGCGGCAGTCACCACAACACCGTCCAGCAGCACCGGAGTGCGCCGCACCGCGGACTGAGCGCAGAATCCGGTTATGGCTGCGATGTCGGCGCCACCGCAGATCCTCAGCAGCGCAATCGGATCAGCAGAGAATTTGCGCGCCCGGTACAGCGCGTCGCGAACCGCGGCGGTCTTGCGCACCCAACCGGCGTCGTCAATGCCGGTGCCTCTGCCGACCGCCGCGACCGGCTCAGTGTCGGTCAATGCGGCGACCAGTGCGGTCGCCGGTGTGGTGTTTGCGATACCCATGTCGCCAGCGATCAGCAGATCGGCGCCGGCGTCGACCTCCTCGTCGGCGATCTGTCGTCCCGCCTCGATTGCCTGGATAACCTCGTCGGGTGTCAGCGCGTCTTCCGCGGCGATGTTGCCACTTGCGCGGCGAACCTTGTGAGCGCCGATCGACGCGTTCAGCGACTCAGCGGTGTCGACGGCGATATCGACGACCCGCACGCCCGCACCCGCCAGGGTGGCCAGCACATTGACTGCGGCTCCACCCGCGTCGAAGTTCGTCACCATCGCGGCGGTCACTTCGGCGGGGTACGCGGACACACCCGCGGCAGCCACGCCGTGGTCACCAGCGAACACCACCACCCGCGCCCGATCGAATTGCTTTGGGGGACATGCACCCTGGCACGCCGTCACCCACATGGAGAGTTCCTCCAGGCGGCCCAGTGCGCCGAGCGGCTTCGTCAGCCTGGTGTGCCGCTCCCGCGCCGCGGCCGCGGCGCGGGCATCAGGGGTGGGAATTGCGGGGAAGTAGGTCACCGACGGCGTCACCCGACGGGGGTGCCGCGTTCGACCTGAGGTCGCGGTGCGCGCATCCGGCGCAGTTGCGAGGCGCGGCGCGCGGCGTAGAAGCCAAGCTTCCAACCGGATTCAGTATTGTCCGGGAACTTCTCATCCGCCAGGCGGTTGACCTTGCGACCCAGCACGAAGCCGTCGATGACCATGATGAGCACCAGCAGGAGCATTGCAGGCGACAGCAGCTGCTGCACCTGTACCGAAGGCACCGCCAGCATGACAAAGACCAGGCCGAGTGCAGACGGCATGAACATGCCGAGCATATTGCGCCGCGAATCCACCACGTCGCGCACATAGCGGCGCACCGGCCCCTGGTCCCGAGGCAGCAGGTAGGCGGCCTCGCCGGCCATCATTTTCTCGCGGCGCTGCGACATCGTCGTGCGACGCTCCGCGCGCTGAACCTTTTTCTCGTCGCGGGACAGCTTGGGGCCGCCCAATGCTTTGCGGCGTCGCCGTGCATCCGCGCTAGTCAGCGGGGCGGGTGCGACCGGGCCACGTTTGCGGCTCGCCTCACTGCGCTTGGGAGTCGGCTTGCCCTTGGGGGCCGTGGTCGTGCGTTGGCCGGACGAGCTGGCGGGCGTGCCATCGGCGGGGTCGGTGGGCCCTTCGTCTCTTGAAGCCCCGGAATCGTCTTTCTTGCGGCCCAGCAATTTCACACTGCCAGGTTACTGCGCCCGGCCCGTCGGCGGACCGGCGAGGCCAACCCGTCCCCGCATGCGGTTCGGCGGGGTAGGCCCTAGTCTGCCGGGATGGGGTCTGCCGGGATGGGGTCCGCCGGGATGGCGGGCAGTGACACCGACACCCGCCGGGACGCCGCCCGCACTGTGCTGATCGCTCCAGACTGCTTCGGTGACAGCCTCACTGCGGTCCGGGCAGCCCAGTCCATCGCACGGGGCTGGCGCAGTATCCGCCCCGAGGACCGACTCACTCTCGCGCCGCAATCGGACGGGGGACCGGGGTTCGTGGAGGTGCTGGCCAGTCGACTTGGCGAGGTGCAGACCGTACAGGTCAGCGGCCCGTTAGCCGAGAATGTCGAGGCGCAATGGGTGCTCGTCTCCGACTTGCCGGTTACCGCCTACATCGAATGCGCGCAGGCTTGTGGCCTCGCGCTGCTCGGCGGGCCAGCGACGGTGCGCACCGCTCTCGACGCGCACAGCAGGGGAGTCGGTCAGATTATCGCCGCCGCCCGAGAGTCCGGCGCCGGCCGTATCGTCGTCGGTCTCGGGGGCAGCGGCTGCACCGACGGCGGCCGGGGCATGGTCGAGGCTTTGGGCGGTTTGGCCGCCGCGCGGACGTTGCTTGACGGTGTCGAAATCGTCGTTGCGAGTGACGTCGAACACCCACTCCTCGGCCCGATGGGTGCCGCGGCGGTGTTCGGGCCGCAGAAGGGTGCTGACCCCGATTCTGTCGCGATCCTCGAAGGTCGACTGACCGCGTGGGCCGAAGAACTCAAGGTGGTCGCCGGCCGCGCAGTCAGCGACGACCCCGGTGCGGGGGCCGCCGGAGGCATCGGCGCGGCCCTGCTCGCACTGGGCGGCCGCCGCGAATCCGGGGCGGCGATCATCGCCGAGTACACCGGACTCCCCGACAGTGTCGCCGCCGCCGACCTGATCATCACCGGAGAGGGACGTTTCGACGACCAGTCCCTGCACGGCAAGGTAGTCAGCGCGCTGGCCTCTGGCGGGCGTTCGCGGCAGATTCCGGTGGTCGTACTGGCAGGTCAGGTGGCCCTGGACCAATGCGCGCTAGCGGCCGCCGGAATCGCTGCAGCGTTTTCCATCGCCGATCACGCCGGGTCGGTGCAACGCGCAATCGATGATGCGGCCAACCAGCTCACTGGTCTGGCAGCGGCGGTGGCGTCGACCTGGTGAACGACGACCTGGTGAACGATGGGGAATACGGACGGAACAAGGTACCGTTGAGAAAGTGGAGCTAACACATAGCTATCCGTGCTGACCTTTTGGCGGGTAGGGGGAGCTTCCGCCCATATACATCCACACAGGAGATTCCATGACTGTTCAGGACGAAGCGGCAGTGCAGGCTGGTCAAGCTACTGAGGCCCACGGCGTGATCCTGACGGATGCGGCGGCGGCCAAGGCCAAAGCACTGCTGGATCAAGAGGGTCGCGACGACCTGGCGCTGCGGATGGCTGTGCAGCCGGGCGGATGCGCCGGCCTTCGGTACAACCTGTTCTTCGACGACCGCGCTCTCGACGGGGACTTGACGGTGGAGTTCGGCGGTGTGGCGCTCACGGTGGACCGGATGAGCGCCCCCTACGTGCAGGGCGCCAGCATCGATTTTGTCGACTCCATCGAGAAGCAGGGCTTCACGATCGACAACCCGAACGCCAGCGGCTCATGCGCCTGCGGCGATTCCTTCAACTGAGTCGGCTGCCCGGTCAGAACCGGCCGGTGGTACGCGGCAGGTAAGAGCACACCAGAACCTCATCGTCGATCGACAGCAGTTGGGCGATGGCCTGTTCTTCCTCTTCCTGCGGCTGGTTACGCCGGGCCGCGCGCCCTGGCTCCACCCGCATGGTGAACAGCACCTGTGCCTGCGTAGGAGACCACGACACCACCTTGTCGATCGAGGTCACCTCGGCGCTGCTGTATTGCCGGCGGAATGCTTCACTGGACAGGCCGGCGAGCGCGAGATCGGCACGGCGCTCGTGGGCAGCGTCGAACAGTCCGCAGAGGGTGTTGCGGGCCACGGTCTCGTCATCCCCGTTTGACAGTGCGTCGAGATAGTTCTGAATCGCGGATTGTGCCGAGGCTTCGGTCAACAACCCGTCGGAGCGCTGCTCGTCCCGATCACCGGTGAGCGCCGCCACGGCGATCACGCCGACGACCGCGATGACGGCGAGGGCTGCGAGGGCTGCGGCCGCGGCAATGATCCACTTGCGACGCTTGCGGGGCGGATACGGAACTGGTGGCGGCAGCATTCCCGGGTACGTCGCATTGATCCCTCCCTCGGGGTAGGGCTGCGCCGAGGGATACGGCTGGACAAAGGAATCCGGATACCCAGGTTGCGGGTGCGGGCCGACCGGTCCAGCGCCGTACTGGGGCGGGTACGGACCAGTCATAAACTTGCTCCTGGGGAGGTCGGTCGGATTCTCTGGCATTCAGATTGGCCGGGTGGCACTTACAGGCAGGTTAGCGCAACTGACGGGGGTGCCCACGCGGTCGGCGGGACGACCCAGGGGGACCACGGGATCGTCGATGTGGTCGACAGTAGGGTGAACGACGTTCTCCATGCGGTTCGTCGAGCACATGGGGGTATTAAATAGCCGAAACATGAAGGGCGGACTCCTGTGGCCATTGCGGTGACCGGATCGATCGCAACCGATCATTTGATGCGTTTTCCGGGTCGGTTCTCCGAGCAACTCCTCGCTGATCACCTACAGAAGGTGTCGTTGAGCTTCCTCGTCGACGACCTGGTGGTACATCGCGGTGGTGTGGCCGGAAACATGGCCTTCGCAATGGGTGTGCTGGGCGGTAGCCCGACCCTGGTTGGTGCTGTCGGCAGGGATTTCGACGAATATCGGCAATGGCTCAGCTCACACGGCGTGAACTGCGAAAGCGTGCTGGTCTCGGAATCCGCCTACACGGCCAGATTCGTATGCACCACCGACGTGGACATGGCCCAGATCGCCTCATTCTATCCGGGAGCCATGTCGGAGGCCCGCGATATCAAGTTGGCTGACATCGTATCTCGCACTGGTGCACCGGACCTCGTGATCATTGGCGCGAACGACCCGGAAGCGATGTTCCTCTATACCGAGGAATGTCGGTCACTCGGCCTGGCTTTTGCCGCCGACCCGAGCCAGCAGCTGGCCCGGCTGTCCGGTGAGGAGATCCGCCGGCTAATCGATGGCGCTACGTATCTGTTCACCAACGACTACGAATGGGATCTGCTGCTGCAGAAGTCCGGTTGGTCGGAGGCGGAGGTGATGACGCAAATCCAGATGCGCATCACCACACTGGGCGAAAACGGCGTGGACATCGTCGGCCGCGACGGGACGTTCATCCACGTCGACGTGGTGCCCGAGACACACAAGGAGGATCCGACAGGCATCGGCGACGCATTCCGCGCTGGGTTCCTCACCGGGCGCGATGCCGGATTGTCGCTGGAGCGGGCAGCGCAACTGGCCTCTCTGGTGGCGACCCTGGTGCTCGAGGCGCCGGGCCCCCAGGAGTGGGCCTGGGACCGTGACTGTGCGGTGCAGCGACTGAGCGGCGCCTACGGTGCCGACGCGGGCCAGGAGATCCGCGAGGCGCTTGGCGCCGACAGATAGCCGCGAGGCGCTTGGCCTGATTCGCGGCTCGCCGCGGTGGACTAGAGCTGTACGGGGTAGGTCGGTTCGCTGATCTCGGGTGTCACGCTTCCCTCGACGAAAATCGCATGCCACAGCATGAAGATCAGCATGGTCCACAATCGGCGACTGTGATCGGTTGCTCCGCTTCGGTGCTCGTCCAACATCGAGCGAACTGCGTTCAGGTCTATCAGGTCACCGGCTGCGGACGCGCTGATCATCGAGTTCGACCAGTCCAACAGCTCCCCGGCACGCAGCCAGTGCCGGATCGGTACGGGGAAGCCCAGCTTGGGTCGATTCAGTACATGCGCGGGCACGATAGGCTCCAGTGCGCGGCGCAGCGCGTATTTCGTTGTGGCCCTGGTGATCTTTTGGTCGTAGGGCAGCCGCGAAGCCACCGCGAAAACTTCGGGGTCGAGGAACGGCACCCGCAATTCCAGTGAATTGGCCATCGTCATCTTGTCGGCCTTAACCAGGATATCGCCGCGTAGCCACGTGAATAGGTCGATATGTTGCATGCGGGCCACTGGATCCCAGCCCTGCGACTGCGCGTACACCTGCGCGGTGACGTCGGTGTGAATCCAGTCGTCGCGGAATCGTGGCAACACCGCGCGCAGCTGTTCGTCAGAGAAGCTCCGCGCATTGCCGTAGTAACGCTCTTCCAGGGTGAGTGAACCGCGGTGCAGCAATCCTTTGCCCCGCATGCCCTCAGGTAGCGGTCCGGCCATCTTCCCGACGGACTTGCGAAGCCCGCGTGGCAAGTAGTCAAACGGCTTCAGCGACAACGGCTCCCGATAGATGGTGTAGCCGCCGAACAATTCGTCGGCACCTTCGCCGGAAAGTACGACTTTGACGTGTTTGCGGGCCTCCCGGGCGATGAAGAACAGGGGCACCAGCGCGGGGTCGGCGACGGGTTCGTCCAAATACCAGACGATCTCGGGAAGCGCGGCGACGAACTCCGCCTGACTGACGACCTTGGTCACGTGCCGGGCACCGATGGCTTCGGCGGATGCGACGGCAACGTCGACCTCCGAGAACCCTTCGCGCTCGAAGCCCGTAGTGAACGTGATCAATCTCGGGTTGTGCCGCATGGCCAGTGCTGCGATGGCCGTCGAGTCGATTCCGCCGGAAAGAAATGCTCCGACTGTCACATCGGCGCGCATGTGCTTGGCGACCGAGTCCTCAAGCACCGCTGTGATCTCTTCGTAGCGGCGCTGTTCATTGTCCCGCGACGAGCCGAGTGAAGAACCTGGTGCCGAACTGGCGTTGAACGGCACTGCATCGAAGTGCGGTGTGAAGTAGCGGGTGACTTTCGGCTGACCGCCGGGCCGCAGCCGCGCGTAGCTGCCCGACTCGAGCCTGCGGATGCCCCGGTGCAGGGTCTCGGGCTCGGGAACGTACTGCAGCACCGTGTAGTGCTGGACGGCTCGTTCGTCGATGGCGAGGTCGATCGCCAGCAGGTCGGCAACCTCAAGGAGGCACTTCTTCTCGCTGCCCACCACGGTGCCGCCGGGCCCGGTCGCCATGAACAGGGGTTTGATGCCGAAGGGATCCCGTGCGCAGAACAACTCCTGCTCGACACTGTCCCACAGTGCGAAAGCGAACATGCCCCGTAGTCGTGTCAGCGCATTGGTGCCCCAATAGTGGTAAGCAGCCAGAATCGTCTCGCCGTCGCCTTCGGTGTGGAAGACGGCGCCGAATTCGGACCGCAACGCTTCACGTAATTCCAAGTAGTTGTAGATCTCCCCGTTGAACACCAGAACGTAACGGTCCGGCGCTTCGCTCGGTCCCCACCGCAGCGGTTGGTGACTGTGCGCGATGTCGATGATCGACAGGCGGTTGAAGCCGAGTATGACCTGGCTCGGTGCCGTCGAACCAGCGCCTCTTACGGTGTCATCCCAGGTCCCGGGCTCGTCGGGGCCTCGGTGGCGCATCAGGGCGGTGGCGCCTGAGACCGCGTCGACGATGGTGGAAGAGACCTCATAGGAGGGGTCTGTTACCAGCGCCAGCAATCCGCACACCGCGCCAGTATGCCTAAGTTGGCCCGGCGTGCTCAGGCCGACCCGAAGGCCAGCACCAGACACGTTCCCCAGTCGCTTCGCTCTACTCCCGCAGCGTGGTCTACGCTGCGTAGTATTCAGTGCAGCCGTCTGACCGCCCGCCGGTCCATCGACCGCCCGTTGATTTCAAGGAGGCGCCAACGTGTCCGCTCGCGGCCTGAAGTTGGTGGCATTGTCCGTGCTCTTGGGTGGGACGGCCGTCCTGCTCAGCGGGTGTAGCTGGTCCGAGGCGCTCGGCCTGGGTTGGCCCAGAGGTATTACTCCTGAGGCGCATCTCAACCGTGAATTGTGGATTGGCTCGCTGATCGCTGCGGCCGTTGTGGGTGCCCTTGTTTACTTCCTGCTGTTCTGGACAGTGGCTTTCCACCGCAAGAAGAAGGACAACCCCGAGCTGCCCCGTCAGTTCGGCTACAACATGCCGCTCGAGCTGGGCCTTACGGTTGTGCCGTTCCTGATCATCTCGGTGCTGTTCTACTTCACGATCGTGGTGCAGGAGCAGATGCTGCACAAGGACCCCAATCCCGAGGTCGTGATCGACGTCACCGCCTTCCAGTGGAACTGGAAGTTCGGCTACCAGAAGATCGACTTCGCCAACGGTACGTTCACCTACGACGGCGCCGACAACGAGCGCAAGGAGACCATGGTCTCCAAGCCAGAGGGTGTCGACAGCCATGGTGAGGAGATTGTCGGCCCGATCCGCGGTCTCAACCCTGAAGATCGCACGTACCTGAACTTCGACAAGATCGAAACGCTCGGCTCCTCGACGGAGATCCCGGTTCTGGTGGTTCCTGCCGGCAAGAGGATCGAATTCCAGCTGGCGGCGGCCGACGTGGTCCACGGTTTCTGGGTGCCAGAGTTTCTGTTCAAGCGGGACGTACTTCCCAACCCGGTGCAAAACAACTCCGACAATATTTTCCAGGTCAGCGAGATCAACCAGACCGGCGCGTTCGTCGGCCGGTGCACGGAGATGTGCGGCACGTATCACTCGATGATGAACTTCGAGTTACGCGTGGTCGAGCCAAACGACTTCGAGGCATACATCGACCAGCGCACGGCCGGGAAGACGAACGCCGAGGCGCTGCGGGCGATCAACCAAGCTCCACTGGCGGTCACTACTGAACCGTTCGACACTCGCCGCGGCGAGCAGGCACCGCAGGTCCCAGAGGCGAGCAGGTAGGGCAGCACATGCATATCGAAGCGAGGTTGTTCGAGTTCCTGACCGCGTTCTTCGCACTGTCGGCCATCGTGTACGGCGTTCTGACGGCGATGTACGCCCAGGGTGGACTCGAATGGGCGGGTACTACTGCGCTCGTGCTGACCACCGGTCTGACACTGATCACCGGTACGTTCTTCCGGTTTGTCGCACGGCGTCTGGGCACCCGCCCCGAGGACTATGAGGACGCTGAGATCGCCGATGGCGCCGGTGAGCTGGGCTTCTACAGCCCGCATAGCTGGTGGCCGGTGCTCATTGCATTGTCAGCCTCGATCACGGCGGTTGGTCTGGCCTTGTGGCTTTCTTGGCTCATTGTCGCCGGCGTCTGTTTCGTCTTGGCTACGGTGTCCGCGCTGGTGTTTGAGTACCACACGGGAGCTGAGAAACACTGATCCGCGAAGCACGGGGGGCCGGTGCCTTCCTTGACGCCCGCGTCGCGATCAAGGTCACAATCAGGGGATGAGTTCGTCCGAAACCCGCGCTGAGCGTCCTGGTCGGTCGACTTCTGTGGGTACTGTTGCGCTGGCGTCGTGGGCCGCTGACGGCACCACCGCCGTCGGACGAGCAGTCGAGAAGGATAGACGTAGATGAGCGGGCCGAATCCCCCGGGGCGGGGCTCTGGCGGAGCGGATCGCCGAGGTGAGGAGCCGGGTGCCCAACCCTCGCCCGACAGCAAGGCCGGACCAGGTCAGAGCGACACCGACC
>CAXMSM010000279.1:0-6860 GCA_964195655.1 uncultured Gammaproteobacteria bacterium
AGAGCGAAATCACAGCTGCCCGCTTAAAATCGAAGAGCCATAATGACCCGGACCAAGACGTGCGGTAATGACCCGGACCAAGAATTGAGTGCGAAGCAGGCGACATGGCTGTCAGTTTTCGCCGAACACGCCGCTAGCCGCGCCAGATAGCAGCCTCCTAAGCAATAGCATTGTGGCGAATAATGGCGGTGTAATTCCGGGACTGACTACGGCAAATTACACCAATTTGCCAATCAAAATTTGGGGCAAATGGCAGCGCGCATGCTTCACCAGGCGTAGCGTGTCGCCATCACCAACCGAGACGGGAGGGCCCGCATGCACGGCAATATTATTCTTGCAGCTGCCGTTGCCGCTGCCGCTGCCAGCCTCGCTACCATAACTGCCTCGCCCGCTCTCGCCGACGACACCGACGACGCCTTCATCGGGGTGATTGAAGGCGCTGGCATCCCGTTCGCCACATCCGATGAAGCCATCGCGCTCGCCGAAGCTGTGTGCGAGTACGTGGCGGCGGGCCAACCCGCAGAACAAGTGGCTGTGGAGATCGGCGGACCTGCCAATTGGTCAGTCGAACAAAGCGGATCCTTCATCGGCGCAGCTACCCAGTCGTACTGCCCGTCGTAGTGCGCTGAACGTGTGGGGGCAGAGCCAAGTCCACTCGGCTAAGCCGATCAATTTCGGGCGCATCCCAACCTCGGTGCGCTGCAAGCTCTACCGGTCCCGGCGCGGCCGACGAGGTCGCCCCGGCGGCGCAGCCGTGAGTTGAGCACTATGGTCTTCCAGGAATGCCGATACCGTGGCGTCAAACTTCGCGGGGTGCTCCAGGAACGGGAAATGTGTACCGGCGCCGCTCCACCCCACTACCCGCGCAAACTTGGAGCGGAGAAGCTCCCGGCTCATCCATCGCTGCGAGGCGATCGGAACATTCACGGAGTCCCCTGAGATCACTAGCGTCGGCAGACGGATACGCGGGATCAGCGTGCGCCAGTCGTGGGTTGCGACATCGAAGATGAGGTCAGCAGCGTGGCGCCGGTCCAACGTGAGGCTCTGCTCCGTGAGCCCGCCGAGTTGGTGAGGGTCGATGTCAGGGGACGCCAAGTCAGCCAGGAATTTCGGGCGCGGATCCGGGCCATCACCGCGCAGCAGATCAGTGAAAGCGAACAGATCGGCAAAATCCATCGTGGCACCCGCTTCGAGCGCCTCCTCGTCCGTCCACTTGGGATTTATTAGTGCACAAGGCATTTGGTCGACAAGGACCAGCGAGGCAATCCGATCAGCACCATACAACTCAAGATAGGACCAGATGACCGCGCACCCCATGGAGTGACCAAGCAAATGGACATGGTCAAGATCGTGAGCGATCAGGACGTCGCGCAGGTCTGCCGCCAGTCGGTGGAGGTGATAGCCGCCATCGGGATTCGATGAATCGCCATGCCCGCGGTGATCGAGGGCGATTACCCGCCGCCGCCGCGACAAGGTGGTCAACTGGCCGGCGAACGCCTGCGCGGTCTGGGACCAGCCCGGCAGCAGCACCAGGGCCGGGCCGTGGCCGGCCTCGCGGTGCGTGATGATAGTGCCGTCCCCGCATACGGTCTGGCGGGTTTGGGCAACGATCATCCGAGAGATTCCAAACAGAAAAGCAAAAGAAAGCCGACAAAGAACATGGCCCCCATCCACGACCGCTCAGGCGTCTCGTGAGCCTCCACCAGTAGTTCCTCAACGACCAACCACAGCAGCGCCGCGGCTGCGAACGCGAGCACCAAGCTCAGCACCGCATCCCCGGCGTCGCCGAGTACCAACGCACCCAGGATCGCACCCACCGCGACCACGAGGCTTAACCCGGCGGTGATGCCAGCGGCCACGAATTTGGATGCTCCCGAACTGACGAGTTGCAGAGCCACTGACAAACCGAGGAACAACACCTCCACCGTGAGCGCGATGGCGATGATCGTCGCCGTCTCAGTCGAGACCGCCGCGCCGGTTCCGACCAGCAGACCGTCGATGAACAGATCGACGCCGACGACAACGAGGAAGACCACCGGCAGGGCGCTGACTCTCTGACTGCTCTCCCGGCCGTCGAGATGACGCATCCCGACAAGGACAGCGACACCGGCGGCGAATCCCACGACGATGAGCCAGAGGGGTCCGCGCTCGCGTAGTTGCGGGAGCACCTCGCCGGCGACGGCAGCCATCACGACACCCGCCGCGAAGTGCTGCACCCCACTGACAACCGCCGGCGCCGGCGGTCGCAGCACAGCGATCACGCCGCCGATAATTCCTGCCAGCACCGGGAACAGGACCAATCCCGCTGCTGTCATCACCACATCGATGCGGACCACCCCGTGCCATGTCGGAAACCGCGCGCCACAGTATTCCGCGCCGCCGTATTCATTGTCGGCCTCACAGCATCGATTGTGGAGTAACTGTGTGGTTAGGACTGCACTGACCGGCAAAAGGCTTCGAATCAGAACCGAAAACGCCGGAAGACGGCGGGTGGAGGTGCGAAAATCTAGGAAAGCGAGACCGGTGGCAATGCGGCAGATCTGCGCCACCGTATCCGCAATGCTGACGACGAGAGGGTGGCGCACGATGTCCAACGACAAGGCAACGGATCACGGACCGATGGGTCTGCTGAGGGCGACGGTGGCCGTGGTCGGCGTGATCTTCGTGGTCGGTCTCTACCCCCTTACTCAGGTCTGGCCATCCGGGTGGTCGTGGGGGCACGGCGCGTCCCACTATCTGGCGATGATCATCGGTTTTTACGCCACGCTCGGGGTTTTCCTCGTGCTGGCCGCCCGTGATCCGCCTGCCAACCGCAGCTTGATCTGGTTCACCGTGGTGTCCAGCGTCGTGCACGCCGTGATCATGGCCGTTCAGGCTCTCTCCGACGCGAACGAGCGCGGCCACCTGCTGGGTGATGTGCCGGTACTGCTGATCGTCGCGGCGGTGCTCGGCGTGCTGCTCAGACGAGCGGAGACCCCGCGGACGGTCGGCGCCGACTCTCGTTGACCGAAGCGGCGGTTCACTAGTTGCGATGTGCTGCGCGTCGCCGCACCGCGAGAAGCGCCCGGAGAGCGAAATCTCCACATGCCGACCGGTGACGGCGGCAGCAACAACCCGGTCAGTGTGCCGACGACCCGGCTACGCTCTCTCGAGGCATCGCGCGCGTGTTCGGGAGTGTGCCGGGAGGCGGAACGCGCGGTAATCAAGTGCGGCGAAGGAGACAGTTGCTGGTGCATCGACGTAGCAGGGACGGCCAGATTCAAGACCGACCGACTCACCCACCACGATGACGCGACCGGCACCCGGCCTCGATCACCCGGACGATTCGATGCGGGGATCGGTACTCATCTGCTGTGTGGCTGTCGTCGCAGGCGTGATCATCGGGTTCATCGGCGGCGCTTTCCGCTGGCTTCTCGACCAGGCCGATCACTTACGCATTGATCTGGTCGACTGGGCCCACCAATTGCCAGGGCCGGGCTGGTTGGTCCCGATGGCCGCTGCGGCGACCGGCGCCACCCTGGCCGCCTTGATCGTGCGGTGGATGCCGCTGGCCGCGGGCAGCGGCATCCAACACGTCGAAGCTGTTTATCGTGGTGAAGCGAAACCGCCGTTACTTCGTCTACTTCCGGCGAAGTTCATCGGCGGTGTGCTGGGTATCGGGTCGGGGCTCGTGCTGGGCCGCGAGGGACCCACCGTACATATGGGAGCAGCGGTCGGCGCCGAGGCGGCGCGACGGGTAAAACTTTCTGACTCCGAGGTGAGGATGATGCAGACGGCACTCGGTGGCGCGGGGTTGGCGGTCGCCTTCAATGCGCCGGTCGGGGGCACCCTGTTCACCCTGGAGGAAGTGACGAAGTCGTTCCGGGTCAAGACGGTGCTGGCAACCATCTTTGCGGCCGTCACTGCGGTGGCCTGTGCGCGGTTCGTCCTCGGGAACCGTCCCGATTTCATGGTAGAGCCGATTCACGCCCCGGCGCTCTCGTGGCTTCCGCTGTTCGTAGTATTCGGTCTGCTGACCGGATGCCTGGGTGCTGTCTACAACTGGCTGGTGTTGTGGTTCCTCGACCACGTCGGCCAGATGCGGCGCATTCCGAAGGTGGCTAAGGCCAGCATCATCGGCGCGATCATCGGACTGGCGATGTTCGTCTACCCGCTCGCGGTCGGCGGCGGCGACACCCTGACGCAACTGATCCTCGGGGGACACCGCATCGTTCTGCCGGTCATCATCGGCTACCTCCTGGTGCGATTCATTGCGGGGCCGTTGTCGTATTCCGCTGGGGTACCCGGCGGACTGTTCGCACCGATGCTCGCGGTCGGCTCGCTGTGGGGATTGCTATTTGTCGGAGTCTTCGACACCCTGTGGCCGGGAGACGAAACGGCGCTGGCAATTCCAATGGCACTCGTCGGCATGGCGGCCTTCTTCGGAGCCACGGTTCGGGCCCCGTTGACCGGGCTAGTGCTCGTCATCGAGATGACGGCGACGACGTCGGTGGCGGTGCCGATGATGGCTGCCACCGCCGCGGCCGTGCTGGCCTCACACATTGTCCGTTCGCCGCCGATCTACGACAGCCTCCGTAAGCGAATGCCCGCTGAAGAACCCCAGGCAGGAAACACATGAATTCTTCTCACCGGCAACACGTTCGGTCGGTCTCTTAGGCTTGAGGCAATGACACCGCAGAGCAAGCTGCACGAGCTGTGGTCGCGGCTGTCCGGGCCCGCATCGGCTGCCCGCTCAGACCTGCATCGGCGCGGCTCAGCAGAGTTCGCTCGCCTGCCCCAGCCGGTTCAGCAAGCCGGCCGGCTGATCGAACGTACCGGGCGCGGAACACTCGACGATCGGGTTCCCGGCCTGGCGGCCGAAGCGGCATTGTTCACCTTGATCTCGCTGCCGGCGTTACTCCTGGCTCTCGTCGGATCGCTTGGTTTCGTCGCGGCGGCACTTGGTCCGCAGGGAAGCGAGGAGTTACACGACCTGGTGCTCGGGATCCCGGCTTCGTTCCTGTCCGACCCGACCTACGCCTCCTACGAGAGGACGGTGAATACCGTGCTCTCCCAGACACGGGGCAGCGTGGTTTCCATCGGCATCCTGCTCGCCCTCTGGACTGGGTCGAGAGCGGTGAACCGCTACCTGGAGACGATCACGATCGCCTACAACGTCGATCCGCGGCCAGGCTGGCGACGACGCCTGCTGGCTCTGGGACTAACGATCGGAGCTCTCGTCGGCGCGGTAGCGGTGCTACCGCCGATGGTTTTCGGCCCCCGGCTCGTTGAATGGCTGGCCCCTGACCCAATCGCCGATACGACGCTACGGATGCTCGATCTGCTGTTCTGGCCCAGCATGGTTCTTCTCGTTTTCACTGCACTGGTCACGCTTTACCACGTTGGGGTCCCTTGGCGGACGCCCTGGCGCCGTGACGTTCCGGGGGCGCTCCTGGCAATGGTGTTGTGGCTGTTGGCATCTGCCGGGCTGCGGGTCTACCTCGCCTTCAGCGTTGAAGATGACGCGGTCTACAGCCAACTCGCGGTGCCGATCGCGGTCGTTCTTTGGCTCTACATCACCGCCTTCGCGGTGCTGCTGGGCGCCGAGTTCAACGCCGAAATCGAACGAATGTGGCCCCACAAGGACCATCCTTGGCGGCTGCGCCGAAACAGACGCCAGCTCGAAAGCCGCGGCTCTGGGAACGCCGGGCCGGCCTGACTCCTCGGCTAGCCGGCCTGGCTCCTCGGCTAGCCGGCCTGACTCCTCGGCTAGCCGGCCTGACTCCTCGGCTACTTGTAGGCGACGGCCGCGCTCGACGGCCCATCGAGCGCAATGGTGTCGAACGACCGGAAGCCGGCCGCTGAGCACCACTGGCGAAAGTCCGCAGCCGTGTAGTCGAACGCATCACCGAACTCGATCAACATGTTCAGCGACATTGTCAGCCCAAATGTGTTGTTGCGCCGCGCGTCATCGATCAACGATTCGATCACGATAAAGGCCCCGCCGTCGGGCAGCGCCTCGTAGGCTTTCGCGATCAGCGCACGCTTCTGGTCGAGGTTCCAGTCGTGCAGGATCATGCCCATCGTGATGACGTCGGCACGCGGCAGTGGGTCGGTCAGAAAGCTGCCGGCGATCGCCTCCACCCGGTCTGCCAAGCCCGCCTCGACGAGCTTGCGGCCGGCAATCTCGGTCACCACCGGCAGATCGAAACTCGCACACTGCAGGTGCGGGTGTGCGACAGCCAACACACGCGTCAGAAGTGCGTCCGCCCCGCCCACGTCACACAGCCGCGAATAGCGTTCGAACGGAAACCGGGTGGCGAGCAACTCGAAGTTGCGCAGCGAGGAGGAGTGCATCGCCGCCATAAAAACCTCGAGCCGCTTCGGGTCAGCGTAGAGCGTCTCGAAGAACGGCCGACCCGAATGCTTGGTCTCACTCTGCGCCTGACCCGTCTTCAGTGCCTCGGTGAGATCCGCCCAGTAGCGGTAGTTGCGGTCGTCCCAGATCTTGAGCAGACCACCTTGGTATGCGGGGCTGTTCTCATCGAGGAAGTGCGCCGTCTCGGCGGTATTCCGGTACCGGGCCTGGGGACCGTCGCCATCACGACCCAACAGGCCCACCGACACCAGGGTGTCGAGAAAATCCGTCGCCGGCCGCGGCACCAGCCCCAGTCGCTCGGCGATCTCGGCTGCAGTCATCGGCTGTTCCGCCAGTACCGTGAACAGCCGAAGCCCCACCGCTGACTGCAGCACTTTCGCCTCGCAATAGCCGCCACCGATGGCCATGATGCGATCGGGCCGCAACTCCTCCATCATCCAACCCCCGATCGGTGCCACGAACAGCCGACTCTCCCACTGTAGCCACCAGGCCTGCGACAATC
>CAXMSM010000280.1:0-3521 GCA_964195655.1 uncultured Gammaproteobacteria bacterium
ACCCACGTCCTGGAGGATCTCACAGTAGCGCGTGGTGGGCTGTGCGTCGGCGACACATGCGACCCAGGCTGCCAACGTGCTCAGTTCGTCGGGGAGCCCGACATTAGCCACGGTGACGTCGGCCAGACCGATACGGCCACCGGGCCGCAGGATGCGCCCAAATTCCGCGGCGGCAGCGGCCTTATCTGGAAACGTGCAGAACGCGCATTCCGTGACGACGGCATCGAAAGTGTTGTCAGGAAGGGGAATACGTTCGGCGTCGCCGATGTGAAACTGGATTCTGTCGGCCAGCCCCAGCTGTGCGGCGGTAATTCGGGCACGCTGCACGGTGGGCTCCGCGAAGTCCACGCCGTCGACGACGACGTCGTACTCGGTGGTCAACAGCCGCGCGGTAGCGCCGGGCCCTGACGCTATGTCGGCCACTCTCTGGGCGGGACGCAGATTTAGCAACGTCGCTAAGCGCCTGGTTAGCGCAGCTCCGCCGGGGTGATAGGAGTCACCAAGTAGCAGAGCGACGGCATCAGAGGAGTACACGGCCGCGCAGCACGACTTGACGTCTTCCGAGCGGGTCATCGGCGGACGGCTTTTCGGCCGACGTTGGTGGTGTCGGGTGCGATAGCCGTATTGTGCGCGATGCCCGCGATTTTCGAGCCGTGAGGAGACTGGCTCAGGATTGGCTGCAGCGGTGTCGCGTTGGGCACGACGTCGGCCACCGGTACCCCCGTCATCTGCGCACGCACCTGCTCGCGGTAGCCGACGGAGTTGTAGGCGCAGAACGGGATCAGGCGGCCGTCAGGCGTGATCTCCTCGACGCAGCACTTCATCAGCTGCTTGACGTTGAGGGTGTAGGGGTCCTGGAAGTCCTGCACGACGATCATGAAAGCGGAATCGCTGAGGTTCGCCAACGCTTCTGGCAGGTTGACTCCACATGCGTCGGCGCAGTCCAACGCCTGCGCTGCACGGTTCAGGTGCTCGGTAGTGCTTTCGGTGCCCATGAAAGCCGAGGCGCTCCACAGTTTTTCCAACGCCGTCCTGATCTCGTAATCGGGGACGGCCCGGTTGGACACGTAGTCCAGGTAGTCCTCAACGTTCAACAACCGCGGGATCGGAACCACATGATCGCCGTCGGTGATCAGGTAGGTGACCGAGCGACACGTGGGAGAACAGCACGGCACCGGAAAGAAGTCGTCAGCCCGGAACCACTCAGGCAATTGAGCCACGATGCCGTGAATGACATCGGGGTTGGTCAACCTGGTCAGTGGGTCGAACTCCAGATGCCGGCCCGCATGAGTGACGGGTTGGAACGCCACCGACCAGACCGCGGGATGAGCGATCCCGTAACGAATGATGGCGCCGAGCTCGTGGTCGTTGACGTCGCGTTCGACGGCGGCGACAAGGGTGACGGTCAGCCCTGCCTCGGCGCAGTTGTCCAACGCCCGGCGCTTGATGTCACGCAAGTCTTTCCCGCGGATGTCGCGGTGGGTCCGCTCGTCGAATCCGTCGAACTGCAGATAGATGTTGACGTGGCGGCCGGGACGGTTGCGGGCGCCGAGCTCGGCGACGAAACGACGATCGGTAGCCAACCGGATCCCGTTGGTGTTCAGGTTGACCGCCTTGATCGGACGATCCTGGGCGGCATCGATGAACTGCAGGATGTGCTTGTGGATCGTGGGTTCACCACCAGAGAACATCACCACCTCCGGCTCGCCTTCGGCGTCAACGAAGGTGTCCAGCATCCGTTCGCACTGTTCCAACGTGATCGAATACCCGTCGGGTTGGTGCCCGGAATCGGCGAAACAGATCGGGCAGTCCAGGTTGCAGTTCGTGTTGACCTCGATCAGGCCGAGGCAGGCGTGCTGCTTGTGATCCGGGCACAGGCCGCAGTCCGAGGGGCAGCCGTCGCGCACCTCGGTCTGGAATTGCAGCGGGATAGTGCCTGGCTTGTTGAACCGCGCAGAGTCCATATACATCTGCGCGTCGCTGTACACCAGCGCCTCGAACTCGCCGTGCTCACGACACCGCTTCCGCAAGTACACCTTGTCCTCGCGGATGTTGACCTGCGCATCGACGACCACTTTGCACACCGGGCAGATCGACTTGGTGTATTCGATGAACACCTCGTCGCGGTCCTTCTTCGCGTCGACCACGCCAGCCACACCCTTCCGATCGGTCGAGTCCGTATCTCGATACCGCGAGTGTCCCCCGCAGGAGCTGGTCGCTGGGCCGCACTGTCAGCGTGCTGACACCCTCAGGTGATTGGCTGCTACGCAGCGCCAAGGCCAGCGGCCGAGCGATCCCAGGCCTGCAAGCGAGCCTGGCGGTTCTGGCCGTGCACCGCGCCGAGATCACCTCGGGCTACCCCACCGACCAGCACAAGCCGGGGTGGTGGCGCTGCCGGACCACCGACGGAAATCTGCGCTTCCCGCTCGAACACCATTGGCGTCCCCACGGGTAACCGGTATCCAAGTTTTGGAGGTTAAGAACCCCGCCTTTCAGGAGCACTTCCGTGTGGCCTGCAAGAGTCGCCTAGAAGCGCGCTGGGCGTAGCCCTACAGGCATTGGGCCTGTTGATCCAACAGCAGATGGTGCGCGACATCCGCACGGTCCCCGAGCATGTCGAGTTGAGGGTCCTGCCGCCACCCTGCCCGCTTGACGTGGCACCGACAGACTTCTCGCAGTCCGCCACGATGATCGAGCGCACGCGGGTACAGAGCCGTGGGTTCCTCGACCGTCTCAATGCTGTTCAGAGACACGCCGTACCGGAGCAGATGCGCGTAGCCGTACACCTCCACGCGCTCAGCGAACTCGAAGGACACAGGTTGGAGCAGGATTGACCCGCCGCTGCCAGTCGCATGCACACCACCCTGTGACCGAACACACTGTCAGAACAGGGACAGGGCGCTCTCATGTGCGCATCACTGCGAAACTGTCATCACACTGACATTCGCGCGATGATCGGTGTGCAGTTACCGGTTACATCGGCAGATCCGGAGACGAAGGGAGTGACGATGACAGCCGAAACGGTTGACGCGGTGGTGATCGGAATGGGACCTGGCGGCGAGGCCGCCGCGATACGGCTTGCGAAGGCCGGCTTGTCGGTCGTCGGGGTTGAGGGGCGTCTGGTCGGCGGCGAGTGCCCGTACTACGGGTGCGTACCGACCAAGATGATGATCCGGGCCGCGAACACCCTGGCTGAAGCGGGGCGCGTGAGTGCGATGGCTGGTTCAGCGACGGTGCAGCCCGACTGGGGTCCGGTTGCGGCCCGTATCCGCGCCGAGGCGACGGACAACTGGGATGACGCGGTGGCAGTTGAGCGGTTCCAGGACGCCGGTGGCCGGTTCCTGCGGGGCTGGGGCCGGATCAGCGCCCCCGGTGAGGTTACCGTCGATACCGCCGAGGGGCCGCGAGTATTTCACGCCGGCAAGGCAATCGTGCTCAATCCCGGCACGCATCCGGCGATTCCACCGATCCCGGGGCTGGCGGACACACCCGTGTGGACAAACCGGGACGCGGTGGCGGCC
>CAXMSM010000281.1:0-4063 GCA_964195655.1 uncultured Gammaproteobacteria bacterium
CGGTGTAGTTCAGGTCCCCGATGCCGGTGGGGCCGTAGTTGGCGAGGGTGCTGCGAACCGCGACGTTGCCGGGCGACTGGAACAGCGGAAGGCCGTGGCCCTCGGCCCAGATCATCTTGTCGAGCCCGTTAGCGAGGCTACGGGCCTTGGCCGGGTCCAGCTCGGAAAGAATCTCTTCGATCTTGGCGTCGATCTGTGGGCTGCCGATCTGGCCGTAGTTGCTCTCGCCCTCTGAGGCGTAGATTTGGGTGAGGCTTGCCAACGGAAATGCGTCACCACCCCAGCCGAATTGGGCGATGTCGAAATTGCCGGGTGTGACAAAGTCGCTGAACAACGTGCCACCCGCGACGGCATTCAGTTCGAGATTGACACCGATCTGGGCCAGGTTGTTCTGGGCGATCTGGCCGATCTGGCGAGTGCTCTGCGCATCGTAAAACACGTCACGAATGATGAGTTCACGTCCCTCCTTCTCGCGGAACTGGCGATTCCCGGAGCCGCTGAGCCGCCAGCCCAGCGCATCGAGGATTCGCTTGGCCTCCTCTGGGTCGAAACCGATGCTGTTGTCCTGGTACCCCTCCTGACCGGCCAGGTAGATGTGATTGTTCAGGGGCACCGGGTTGTCGACTAGGCCGCGCTGCGTGATCGCGGCGATGGCCTGACGGTCGATACCCTTGGTGATCGCGGTCCGCATCGCGGGATCGGACAGAATCGAACCCTGGGCGCCGTTGAACGTGAAGTGGTACCAACTCGGCGCCGGCGCCCGCCGGATCGAGATTCCATCGGTACGGCGGGCGATCGTCAGATCGTCCAAGGTTCCAAGCCCCACCGCATCGAGGGCGTTGTTCTGCAGAGCGGGGATCTTGGCGGCGTCGTCGAGCACGGTATAGGTCAGGGAGTCCAGAACAGGCGTAGTACCCCACCATTTCGGGTTGCGGGTCAACGTGATTCGCTGGGCGCCACGGTCAACTGAAGTGATCATGAAGGGTCCGGCCGAGGCCCCTGGGCCGTCGAGGAATCCCTTGTTGAACGCCTCCGGGTCCTCGGTCATCGCCTTGGGGGCGAGCATGCTGTTTCCGGCGAACATTCCCCTCCAATCGGCGTAGTGCCTGGCGAACGTGATGACCGCCTGACGATCGTCGATGCCCTTGGTCACCGACTCGACACGTTCACTACCGTTGGGTGCGGCGAGCAGGTAGTTGCTGTCCTCGCCGCTCGTGGCATGGATCTGGGCGGCTATGTCTTCCCAGGTGATCGGGGCGCCGTCCGACCACACCGCCGCGGGGTTGATGGTGTAGGTGACGACCTGCGGGTCGGTGCTGGTCAATTCGACGCTGGTGAAGTAGTCGCTGTTGACCGTCATCTGCCCGTCGGGCTTGATGAAGAAGGCGCGGGGCAACGTCGCGCGCAACATGGCGCCCAGTTCTGCGAGGTTCCCGTCAACATGGAGGTAGTTGAAGTTGGGTGGGAAGCCCGACAGCGCGAGTCGAAGGTTGCCGCCCTGGCGTAGCGTGGCCGGGTCCTGCGGGTTGATGTCGGCGGTCGCCCCGATCTCGGCGTTGCCGCCGGCGGATGGCACGCCGTTGTCTGCGCCCGAACAACCGGTCAGGACCAGTGCGGTGGTCACTCCGACGGCGAGCAGACGCGAAATCGCACTCCTGGGCGACCAAATGTGCGACTTTGCGACTGCTCGCGGCACGAGGTTCGTCATGTGCACTGAGTCTAATCGTGATCCGCCAGCGGCCGCGGCACCGCCGACAGCAAACGGCGCGTGTATTCGTGGCGCGGACGCTCAAACACCTGCTCGCCATCGCCCTGCTCGACGATTGTGCCCTTGTGCATCACCGCCACCCGATGGGCCAGATGCTTGACCACGGATAGATCGTGGGAGACGAACAAGTAGGCCAGCCCGAAGCGTTCCTGCAGGTTGAGCAGCAGGTTGATGATTCCTGCCTGAATGGACACGTCCAGCGCAGACACCGGTTCATCCAGGGCCAGGATCTTCGGCTGCAGCGCCAGCGCCCGGGCGATCCCGATACGCTGTTTCTGCCCTCCGGAGAAGTCTGCCGGGTACCGGTTGGCGTCCTCGCGGCGCAGTCCGACCACGGCGAGCAGCTCGGCCACTCGGTCTAAGGTGGCGCCTTTGCCGAACCCGTTGGACCGCAACGGCTCGGCCAAAACGTCGAACACCGGAAGCCGCGGATCCAGTGCCGCGACGGGATCCTGGAACACCACCTGCAGATCGGCCCGAAGCGCCTTCCGGGTGCGCCTGTCGAGCGTCGCGACATCGGCGCCCAGCACTTCGATGGTCCCGCTTTGCGGGGCGGTGAGATCCAGGATCTGGTGCAGCGTCGTGGACTTGCCGGAGCCCGACTCGCCGACAATCGCCAGCGTGCGACCCTGACGGAGTTCGAAACTCACCCCGTCGACCGCTCGCACTTCGCCGATCCGTCGGCGAAACACCACGCCTTGGGTCAGCGTGTAAGTCTTGACGAGGTCATCGACGCGCAGTACGACGGGTTGCTCGGTTGCTGCTCCGATCTCTGATGGCGATGCTGTGGAAACACCGTAGATCTCCGCCGCGCTGCGACCGGCGACGTCCTCGCTCCTGATGCAGGCGACCTCGTGACCCTCCGCGACAGTCGTCAGTTCAGGTTCAGCGGTATGGCATTCGTCGACGGCGAGCGGGCACCGGGGAGTGAACGGGCAGCCCGGCGGCAGCGCCACCAGTGATGGAGGAGCGCCTGGGATGGGCACCAGGCGTGCTCCTTGGGAAGCGTCCAGGCGAGGTACTGAGCCCAGCAGTCCGGCGGTGTACGGCATTCGGCGGCTGTGGTACAGATCAGCGACCGGAGCCCTCTCAACGGCCCGGCCGGCGTACATCACCAGGGCGCG
The DNA here is from genome assembly GCA_964195655.1 of uncultured Gammaproteobacteria bacterium. Taxonomy (GTDB): domain Bacteria; phylum Actinomycetota; class Actinomycetes; order Mycobacteriales; family Mycobacteriaceae; genus Mycobacterium. The sequence goes on from CAXMSM010000281.1 coordinate 2,893, forward strand.
GTCGGCGAACTCGGCGACGACGCCGAGATCGTGGGTGATGATCAGTACCCCCGCGCCGGTGACGTCGCGCGCGGTGCGAAGGACATCGAGGATCTGGGCCTGCACCGTGACGTCCAATGCTGTTGTCGGCTCGTCGCAGATCAACAGATCCGGATCGTTGGCGATCGCTATCGCGATGACTACGCGCTGGCGTTCCCCTCCAGACAGTTCGTGCGGGAACGCCCGGGAACGCTTTTCGGGCTGGGCGATGCCGACCAACTCGAGCAGTTCGACCGCGCGGAGGCGGGCAGCCGGCTTGGTGACGTCGCGTCGGTGTATCTGGATGGCCTCGGCGATCTGGTCGCCGACGGTGTAGACGGGGGTCAGCGCAGACATCGGGTCTTGAAAGACGGTCCCGATCTTGTTGCCGCGGGTACGTGACATTTGTTGGTCAGACAGTCCGATCAGTTCCTCACCGTGCAAGCGCACGGAACCGGACACCTCGGCGTAAGTGGGAAGCAGTCCGATCACGGCCATCGCGCCCGCCGACTTGCCGGCCCCGGATTCACCGACCAGTGCGACGACCTCACCGGACTGGACTTGATAGTCCAGGCCGCGCACGGCGGCGACACGCTCAGTGTCAGTGGGGAAGTCGACCGTCAGACCGCGTACTTCGAGCAGGGTCACGGGCGGGCCTTCGCTGCCTCGGCGCGGCGTCGCCTGCGGCTCATCGGTCGAACGCCGGGGTCCAAGGCGTCGCGAAGTCCGTCGCCGACAAGGTTGGCGCACAACACGATCAGCACCAGAATGCCTGCCGGGAACAGGAAAACCCACGGAAACGTCGTCACCGAACGGGTGCCATCGGCGATCAGCGTGCCCAGTGAAACGTCGGGAGGCTGCACTCCGAAGCCCAGGAAGCTCAGGCCGGTCTCTGCCAGGATCGCCATTCCGACGTTCAGGGCAGTGTCGATGATCAGGATAGACGCGACGTTGGGGACGATGTGGCGGGTGATGATGCGCCAGTGGCTGACGCCCATATACCTTGCGGCTACAACGAATTCGCGTTCACGCAGGCTCATCGTCATCCCGCGCACGATCCGCGAGCTGATCATCCAGCTGAACGCCGCGAGTAGCAGGATTAGCCACAAAATGGTGCCTGACTGCTTGGTGCGGGGCGTGACGATCGCGATCA
>CAXMSM010000282.1:0-12378 GCA_964195655.1 uncultured Gammaproteobacteria bacterium
TCAGGCCGGTGACGCGGTCGCCTGCGCGATCCCGCTGGCACCGATCGCCAAATCGCTTGATGACGTGGGGCTCGACCCGCGGCTGCGACCGGTCCTGCCGATCGTCAAGGCTGCCTCTGCGCTCGGCCTGGCCTCGGTGTACCGCTTTCCCGCGCTGGCCCGGGTCACCACGTTCATGCTGACTGTCTACTTCGTATTGGCCGTCGCGTTCCACGTAAAGTCCAGGGACTGGAGCCCGGGCCTGGTAGCGGCATCATCGCTTCTCGCGCTTTTTGGCGCGATGACGGTCAAGGGGCCCTCGATCAGCCAGCAGTGATCGCAGACTCCGCCGATTGGCCGTCGTCCGTGCGGGGTTGATGGCGCCGTTGATGGTGACCATGCGCCCGGATCTCGTAGACCAGCCCCGCCATGCCGAGGCTCGCCGTGCACAGTGAAACCAGGAACAGCAGAGGGCTGATATTGCCTGTGAGGGCGTCACCGAGGATGACGACCGCGGCGGTGCCGGGGAGTAGTCCTAGGAAAGTTGCCAGTGTGTAGGGCAGCACCCGAACCGCAGACGAGCCCGCCGCGTAGTTCAGCACGGAGAACGGGACGGCCGGAATCAATCGCATCGACAAGACGGTCGGCCAGCCGCGTTCGGCGAGCCGCGCGTTCACCGCTTCCAGACGCGGATGCTGCGCGAGTCGATCCAGTTGCCAGCCCACTGCGCGGACAAGCAGTAGAGCGATGGCTGCACTGGCTGTGCTGGCGAGTACAACTATCGGCACCCCCAAATACGGGCCGAACAGCAGGCCCGCCGCCAGTGTGAACACGGTGCGTGGAAACGGGAACACCGTGATCACGATGTGCGCGGCCAGGAAGGCCAGCGGGAACCATGGGCCCACCGAGGTGGCCCAGTCCCGTAGCTGCACGGCAGTCGGTAGCGGAACGAGCACCGCGACTGCGACGAGAATCACAATCGCGGTCAGGATGGTCGCCAACCGGCGTTTGGGAACCGTCCTCAGCGTGGCGGTCACCGCTGCACGGACTGTGCGCAGCGTGCTGACGACGGAATTCACGCCTACCAACAGTACGGGGCCGGGCCGACCAACTCCTGCCATCGACGTGGAGAGCCACTCGACCGGCCCACGCCAGCCCGGCCTCCATCATTTAGCCTGGTGGCTGTGCAGAAACCCAGCGCCGGCGCCGCGGCGGGTGTAATCGATTCCGATCTGGACCGATGGCGCTCGGCGGTGGCCGGTGTTCTGACCAAGACCACCCGGCGTGATCCCGCCGATCTGCCCGCGGAACCGGAACGATTGCTGGATTCGCCGACTTACGAGGGTTTCCCGATCCGGCCCCTGTACTCCAGCGCGGAGGAGACCACCGAGCCGGCATTGCCGGGCCGTTGGCCGTTCGTGCGCGGCGGCGATGCCCTGCGAGACGTGAAGTCGGGTTGGAAGGTCGCCGAGGCATTTCCCGCCGACGGGTCGACGGCGCAGGAGAGCAACGGGTTGGTGCTGCTCGGACTGACCGAGGGTGTCAGTGCGCTGGTGCTGCAGGTCGGTGCCACCGACAGCTCGGCGGCCGGTGTTCCGCCTGCGGAGCTGGGCCGTTTGCTCGACGGTGTGTTCCTCGACCTCGTACCCGTCATGTTGAAGATCGTTGGTGACGGTTCGGCCTATGTCGACGCGGCCGATGTCCTGCTCACCCTGCTGACCGGACTCGATGATGATCAGCGGTCCCGGTTGTCGGTGGACCTCGGCGCCGACCCACTTACTGCGCAGCTGGCCGGACAGCCCGCTCCCAGCCTCGGTGATGTGGTCACGACCGCGGGAAAGGTCGCCGGATACGGCGGGCACGTGCGGGCGATCACTGTGGATGGTCCGGTCTTCCACAACTTGGGCGCCAATGCATCGTGGGAGCTCGGTGCTTCTATCGCCGCAGGCCTGGCCTACCTGCGCCTGTTGGTCGACGCAGGGCTGTCTACCGCCGCGGCGCTCAAGCAGATCAGCTTCCGGTTCGCTGCCGACGACGACCAGTTCATGACCATCGCGAAGTTTCGTGCTGCGCGCCAGCTCTGGGCGCGGGTAGCCGATGTGGTCGGGGAACCCGAGGCGGGTGCGGCGACCGTGCACGCGAGCACATCGCTGGCAATGATGGCGCAGCGCGATCCGTGGGTGAATATGTTGCGCACCACAGTGGCCGCATTCTCGGCGGGTGTCGGTGGTGCCGACACCGTCTTGGTGCACCCGTTCGATATCGCGATTCGGGGTGGGTTTCCCGGCACCGCGCGCAGTTTTGCGCGACGCATCGCACGCAACACCCAGTTGCTGCTGCTCGAAGAGTCCCATATCGGCCGCGTACTCGACCCGTCGGGCGGTTCGTGGTTCGTCGAGGACCTCACCAGCGAACTGGCTGAGCACGCGTGGGGGCACCTCCAGGGGATCGAGGCCCAGGGTGGTTTCGCGGCCGCCAGCGAGTACATCAGCGGTCACATCGGGGAGATCGCGAAGCGCCGCACGGATGACATCGCGCATCGACGCACCGCGTTGACTGGGGTAAACGAGTATCCGGATCTATCTGAAATTCCTCTGCCACAAGGTGATTCGTTGCCTACGGTGTTGCGATACGCATCGGATTTCGAAACACTGCGGAATCGCTCGGATGTCCTCCTGAACAAGACGGGTGGGCGGCCCACGGTGCTGCTGCTGCCGCTCGGTCCACTCGCTGAGCACAACATCCGCACCACATTCACCTCGAACCTGCTGGCTTCCGGCGGGATCGAGGCGGTCAATCCCGGACCGCTGGACGCCACCGGGGTCGGTCAGGCAGTGGCCGATGTCGGAGGCGCCGAGATCGCCGTCATCTGCGGTACGGACGGCCGCTACGCAAACGAAGTCTCAGGCGTCGTCGAGGCCGGACGGCAGGCCGGTGTGGCCCACATTCTGCTGGCCGGACCGGAGAAGGCGGCCGCCGAAGCTGATTCGAAACCCGACGGCTATCTGACTGCCAAGATCGACGCAGTCGAAGCATTGTCGGACCTGCTGACCCGATTGGGGGCATGACAGGATGTCCACGCACCAAGTGACCGGCAAGGTGACTCCGGAAACCACTTCGAGTATCGGCAGTTTCGCCGACGTTCCGCTACGAGGCGAGCGCGCTCCGGTGGCGCCCACGCTCGACGATGTGGTCGACGAGGTTTCTGCGGTGGCAGCGGCACACGGCTACACCACCGACCAACTGGACTGGGCCACCCCCGAGGGGATCGACGTCAAACCCGTCTACATCGCAGCCGATCGCGGTGAGGTCGTCAGCGCGGGCTACCCGCTGAGCACCATGCCCGGAGAGCCGCCATTCGTGCGGGGCCCCTACCCGACGATGTATGTCAACCAGCCGTGGACGATCCGTCAGTACGCGGGGTTCTCGACCGCGGCGGAATCCAATGCGTTCTATCGGCGCAACCTGGCCGCCGGGCAGAAGGGCCTCTCGGTGGCCTTCGATCTGCCTACCCACCGCGGGTACGACTCGGACCACCCGCGAGTGGCCGGCGACGTCGGGATGGCGGGCGTGGCGATCGATTCCATCCTCGACATGCGCCAGCTGTTCGACGGAATCGACCTGTCATCGGTGTCGGTGTCGATGACGATGAACGGCGCAGTGCTGCCGATTCTCGCGCTGTATGTGGCAGCGGCCGAGGAGCAGGGCGTGCCGCCTGAGAAGCTTGCCGGGACCATCCAAAACGACATTCTCAAAGAGTTCATGGTCCGCAACACATACATCTATCCGCCCAAGCCGTCGATGCGCATCATCTCCGACATTTTCGGTTACACCAGCCTGAAAATGCCGAAGTACAACTCGATCTCGATCTCCGGCTATCACATCCAGGAGGCCGGTGCCACGGCTGATCTGGAGCTGGCTTATACACTCGCCGACGGAGTCGAGTACATCAGGGCCGGACTGGATGCCGGGCTGGACATCGACAAGTTCGCCCCACGGCTGTCCTTCTTCTGGGGCATCGGCATGAACTTTTTCATGGAGGTTGCCAAGCTGCGCGCAGGTCGCCTGCTGTGGAGCGAATTGGTCGCACAATTCGAGCCCCAGAATGCGAAATCTCAGTCGCTGCGGACGCATTCGCAGACCTCGGGTTGGTCGTTGACCGCGCAGGATGCGTTCAATAATGTCGCCAGGACCTGTGTCGAGGCGATGGCCGCGACGCAGGGCCATACCCAGTCGTTGCACACCAACGCGCTGGATGAGGCGCTCGCATTGCCGACCGACTTCGCGGCCCGGATCGCGCGCAACACTCAGCTGTTGCTGCAGCAGGAGTCGGGCACCACCCGACCCATCGACCCGTGGGGTGGTTCGTACTACCTGGAGTGGCTGACCCACCAGCTGGCGACACGTGCACGCGCACATATCCAAGAGGTCGCCGAGCACGGCGGCATGGCCCAAGCCATCGACGAGGGTATTCCGAAGCTGCGTATCGAGGAAGCCGCCGCGCGGACCCAGGCACGCATCGACTCCGGCAAGCAGACGGTGATCGGCGTGAACAAGTACCAGGTCGACGAAGACCACGAGATCGAAGTGCTCAAGGTCGAGAACAGCCGGGTGCGTGCCGAACAAATCGCCAAGCTCGAGCGTCTGCGCGCCGAGCGCGATGATGCTGTGACGCAGGCCGCGTTGACTGAACTGACCCGTGCGGCAGCGGATTCCGGGCGTGCCGGCGGGCAGGAGCGGAGTGACTCGGGGAATGGCACCGGACCGGATGGGCTGGGTAATAACCTCTTGGCTCTGGCGATCAACGCGGCACGCGCCAAAGCTACGGTCGGGGAGATCTCCGACGCGTTGGAGAAGGTGTATGGACGGCACCAGGCCGAAATTCGGACTATCGCCGGCGTGTACCGGGACGAGGTAGGTATGGGGCAAACCATCGGGAAAATGGCAGCAGCAACCGAACTGGTCGAGAAGTTCGCTGAGGCCGATGGCCGCAGACCCAGGATTCTGGTGGCCAAGATGGGTCAGGACGGCCATGACCGCGGACAGAAAGTGATCGCAACGGCCTTCGCTGACATCGGGTTCGACGTAGACGTCGGGTCGCTGTTCTCGACGCCGGATGAAGTGGCGCGCCAGGCCGCTGACAACGACGTGCACGTGGTCGGAGTGTCTTCTCTTGCCGCGGGCCACCTGACCTTGGTCCCTGCGCTGCGCGATGCACTCGTCGAGGTCGGCCGGCCCGACATCATGATCGTGGTCGGCGGTGTCATTCCCCCGGGCGACTTCGAGGAGCTCTATTCCGCTGGCGCCACAGCCATCTTTCCGCCGGGCACCGTGATCGCCGACGCGGCGATCGGTCTGCTGAACAAGCTGGCCGAGCGCCTCGGCTACCCGCTGAATTAGATGAACCAACCAATCAGTGATTTGGCCGCTGCGGTCCGCGACGGTGACCGCTCGGCGCTGGCGAGGGCGATCACGCTGGTGGAATCCACTCGACCCGACCACCGGCAGCGGGCCCAGGAACTGCTGCTGGAGTTGAATACCGATGCCGGCAAAGCTCTCCACGTCGGCATCACCGGGGTTCCCGGCGTGGGCAAGTCGACCAGCATCGAAGCGCTCGGAATGTACCTCATCCAGCAGGGGCACCGAGTCGCCGTACTTGCCGTGGATCCCTCGTCCACCCGCACCGGCGGCTCGATTCTCGGCGACAAGACCCGCATGGCACGGTTGGCGGTCCATGCCGACGCCTACATCCGGCCCTCGCCCACATCAGGGACGCTCGGCGGCGTCGCGAGGGCGACCCGCGAGACGATCGTTTTGCTAGAAGCGGCGGGCTACGACGTCATCCTGGTGGAGACGGTCGGAGTCGGTCAGTCCGAGGTGGCGGTTGCCAACATGGTGGATACCTTCGTGTTTCTGACGCTGGCCCGGGCAGGCGATCAACTACAGGGGATCAAGAAGGGCGTGCTCGAACTCGCCGACATCGTCGTCGTCAACAAGGCTGACGGTGAGCATGCAGTTGAGGCCAAGGCGGCCGCGCGGGAGCTGGCCGGTGCTATTCGCCTGATCTATCCACGTGAAACCCTCTGGCGTCCACCAGTGTTCACGATGAGCGCGCTGTACGGCACTGGCCTGACTGAGCTCTGGGAAACGATACTAAGACATCGTGAAATACTCACCGAAGCAGGTGAATTCGACGCTCGCCGGCGCGCCCAGCAGGTGGAGTGGACCTGGTCGATAGTGCGCGACACGGTACTGGACCGGGTGTTGACCAACTCCGGAGTACGCGAGATTCGACCGGATATCGAGCGTCAGGTTCGCGACGGCGAACTGACTCCGGCGCTCGCTGCACAGCAGATCCTCGACGCCGCCGACCAGCCGCCAACGATCACCGGTTAACAAAACGGTAACTTCCGAGTTCTTTGCCACGCGCCGGAGTAAATTTAAATCATTGTGACGGGCGTCAATAACCGGGAGCGCGACGCGGGGCTCCTATACGGTCTCGACGGTTCTGCCCTGCCGCGTCGTGTCCAGGGCGCTGCCGATGCGAATTTCGGCTGCGCGGTGCGCATGTTCGCACAGATGTTCCCACACCGCCGCCTCGGCGGCGGCGCGCTTGCCGTCTACCTCGACGGCGAGCCCGTGGTCGACATCTGGACCGGTTGGTCTGACCGGCGAGGAACCCGGCACTGGAATGCCGACACCGGCACCATGGTGTTCTCTGCCACCAAAGGGGTGGCCGCGACCGTCATCCACCGGCTGGCCGACCGTGGGCTGATCGATTACGACGCCCCGGTTGCCCAGTACTGGCCGGCGTTCGGTGCGAACGGTAAGTCGGGCATCACCGTGCGCGACGCACTGAGACACCGGGCAGGTCTGGCTCATCTCAACGGCGCCGCGAAGCATGAACTTCTCGACCACGTCCGGATGGAAGCGAGGCTGGCCGCTGAACCGGTCAGTTGGCTGCTGGGCAAGCCCGCCTACCATGCGCTGACCTTCGGCTGGCTGTTGTCCGGCCTGGCGCGCGCGGTCACCGGTAAGGGGATGCGCGAGTTGGTGCGCACCGAGGTGGCCGAGCCGCTGAACACCGATGGGCTGCACCTGGGTCGGCCGCCCGCGCAGGCACCGACGCAGGCCGCACAGATCATCGGCCCGCAGAGCCCGCTGCAGAACCCGATATTCAACCTGGTGGCACCACGGCTGGCGGCTCTGCCGTTCTCGGGCGCATTCGGATCGCTGTATTCCCCTGGCATCAAAGCGCTTTTGCAGGGTGATATGCCATTGCTCGACAGCGAGATTCCCGCCGCCAACGGCGTGGCAACCGCTCGCGCGCTGGCCCGTATGTACGGTGCGCTCGCCAACGGCGGACGCATCGACGGCACGCAGTTTCTCTCCAGCGAGACCACCGCAGCGCTGGTGGGACGGCCGAGCCTGCGTCCTGACCACACCATGTTCATGCCGATGGCCTTCCACCTCGGCTATCACGGGCTGCCGTTCGGCGGGGTTCTGCCCGGGTTCGGGCACGTCGGTCTGGGCGGCTCGCTGGGGTGGGCGGATCCGGAGTCCGGGCTGGCGTTTGGCTACGTACACAACCGTCTGCTCACACCCTTGGTCGTTCCGGATCAGGCAGGCTTCATCGCGACTGCCGCGTTGATCCGCCGAGGTGCGGCGCTGGCGCGCAAAAACGGCTTCCGGCCGGTGCGGGAGTATGGGGCGCCGTTCGCCGACCGCACCCGCACAGCGATCTGACTCGGGCGTCCGTCGGCTGGTCGGCCCGCTAGACTGTGGACCACCAGCATCGATCCGGCCATCACCGGGGAGCTTTCGGAAGAACAGCGTTGCGCGGGTCGTTTCCGAACCGCCGCGCCCAGTAGAGCCGAGCGGGTTGGCCCGTCATCGCCTCCCTTTGAGTGGCGCACCGCGGGTGCGCAAGCGGGGTGGTACCGCGGCGCTCGCGCACCGGCGCGACGCCGTCCCCGTGCCTGAACGACGCTTGGCACAGGAGACGTACGCACGTGACCGCCTACCCGAAGCCGGGCGCTGGGGCGCCAAAGTTCCCGGTGCTCGAATCCGACGTGCTGGACTATTGGGCCAGCGATGACACCTTCCGCGCGAGCATCGATCGCCGCGACGGCGCGCCGGAGTATGTGTTCTACGACGGGCCGCCGTTCGCCAACGGCCTTCCGCACTATGGGCACCTGCTCACCGGATACGTCAAAGACATCGTGCCGCGTTACCGCACCATGCGCGGATACAAGGTCGAGCGCCGTTTCGGCTGGGACACTCACGGTCTGCCGGCCGAACTGGAAGTGCAGCGTCAACTCGGCATCACCGACAAGAGTCAGATCGAACAGATGGGCATCGAGAAATTCAACGATGCCTGTCAAGCCTCAGTGCTCAAGTACACCAACGAGTGGCGCTCTTATGTGACCCGCCAGGCGCGCTGGGTTGACTTCGACAACGACTACAAGACACTCGATCTCGGTTTTATGGAGTCGGTGATCTGGGCGTTCAAGCAGCTGTGGGACAAGGACCTGGCCTATGAAGGCAACCGGGTACTGCCGTACTGCTGGAATGACGAGACACCATTGTCGAGCCACGAACTCCGCATGGACGACGACGTCTATCAGAACCGGCAGGATCCGGCGCTTACCGTCGGCTGCCGGGTCGTCGGCGGACCCGAGCAGACAGCCGCGCCTGACCTGGTGGGGGCTTACCTGCTGATCTGGACCACGACTCCGTGGACGCTGCCGTCCAACCAGGCGGTCGCGGTGAACCCCGAGGTCGACTACGTTGTCGTCGAGGCGCCCGACGGGCGGCGATACGTGCTTGCGGCTGCCCGCCTGGGTGCTTACGCCCGCGAGTTCGGGGAGGAACCGCAGATCGTGTCCACCTACCCGGGCCGCGATCTTCTCGGCGCGCATTACGCACCACCATTTCCGTACTTCACCGAAATGAAGGTTGCCTCTCCCAACGTATTCTCTGTGTTGCCTGCTGATTTCGTCAGCACCGAAGATGGCACCGGACTGGTCCACCTGGCGCCGGCCTACGGCGAGGACGATATGGCCGTCGCGCAGGCAGCCGGAATCGAGGCCGCTACGCCGGTCGACGCCAGAGGCCGATTCGACGACACTGTCCCCGATTATGCGGGCCAGCACGTGTTCGACGCTAACCCTCAGATCATTCGTGATCTGAAGAGCGGTTCCGGCGCGGCAGGGGGAAACGGCGCGGTGTTGCTGCGCCATGACACCTACGAGCACTCCTACCCGCACTGCTGGCGTTGCCGTAACCCGCTGATTTACCGAGCGGTGTCGTCGTGGTTCATCAAGGTCACTCAGTTCCGAGACCGCATGGTGGAACTCAACCAGGAGATCACCTGGTATCCCGAGCACGTCAAGGACGGGCAGTTCGGCAAGTGGCTGCAGGGTGCGCGTGACTGGTCCATCTCGCGAAACCGGTACTGGGGCACCCCGATTCCGGTATGGAAGTCCGACGATCCAGCGTATCCGCGGATTGATGTATACGGCAGCCTCGACGACCTCGAACACGACTTCGGGGTGCGTCCACAAAATCTGCATCGGCCCTTCATCGACGAACTGACCCGGCCCAACCCGGATGATCCGACGGGTCGGTCGACGATGCGTCGCATTCCCGATGTGCTCGACGTGTGGTTCGACTCGGGTTCGATGCCATATGCGCAGGTGCACTATCCGTTCGAGAATCAGCAGTGGTTCGCGGGCAATCACGCCGGTGCCGAGGCTCATTTTCCCGGTGACTTCATCGTGGAATACATCGGTCAGACCCGCGGGTGGTTCTACACGCTGCACATCCTGGCCACGGCATTGTTCGACAAGCCGGCGTTTAGGACCTGCGTCTCGCACGGCATTGTGCTGGGCAACGACGGTCAGAAGATGAGCAAGTCGCTGCGCAACTATCCCGACGTCAACGAGGTATTCGACCGGGACGGTTCCGACGCTATGCGCTGGTTCCTGATGGCCTCGCCGATCCTGCGCGGCGGGAACCTTGTTGTGACCGAGCAGGGGATCCGTGAAGGTGTCCGGCAGGTGCTGCTACCGCTATGGAACGCCTACACGTTCCTGGCGCTGTATGCGCCGAAAAAGGGCACCTGGCGTACCGACTCGGCCCACGTGCTGGACCGCTACATCCTGGCCAAGCTCGCGGTGCTGCGCGACGGGCTGACGACATCGATGGACGTCTGCGATATCTCGGTCGCGTGCGATCAGCTGCGCCAGTTCACCGAAGCCCTCACCAATTGGTATGTCCGGCGCTCGCGTTCCCGGTTCTGGGAGGAGGACCCTGACGCGATCGACACGTTGCACACCGTGCTGGAGGTGACCAGTCGGCTGGCTGCCCCGCTGCTTCCGCTGATCTGCGAGGTGATCTGGCGCGGGATCACCGGGGAGCGGTCCGTGCACCTGACCGACTGGCCCGATAGCGGACTGTTGCCCGCCGACCCGCAGCTGGTCGCCGACATGGACCTGGTGCGCGAAGTCGCCTCGACGGGATCGTCGTTGCGGAAGTCCAAGAAGCTGCGCGTCCGCTTGCCGCTATTGAATTTGACTGTCGCCTTGAGTAAGTCAGTTGATCCGTCCGCGCTTGAGCCATACCGGGACCTGATCGCCGACGAACTCAACGTAAAGTCCGTGACCCTCACCGATGACATCTCCGCCCACGGCCGCTTCGAGCTCACCGTCAACGCGCGTGTCGCGGGACCGCGGATCGGCAGGGATGTCCAGGCGGCGATCAGGGCGGTGAAGACGGGGGAGGGCGTACCCAACGCCGACGGCACGTTGACCGCGGGTCCGGCGGTGCTGCTGCCCGAGGAATTTAGCTCCAAACTCGTTGCGGCAGATCCCGATTGGACGGCCACGCTTGCCGACGGGGCGGGTCTGGTGGTCCTCGACGGAACCGTCACTGCCGAGTTGGAGGCCGAGGGCTGGGCCAAAGATCGCATTCGCGAACTGCAAGAACTGCGGAAGACTACCGGATTGGATGTCTCCGACCGGATTTCGGTGGTGATCTCGGTGCCCGAGGAGCACGTGGACTGGGCGCGCACTCACAGGGATCTGATCGCGCGGGAGGTCCTCGCTACGAGCTTCGAGTTCGGCGATCCGGTCGGATCCGAAGAGATCGGCGACGGGGTGCGGGTCGCGATCGCTAAGGCTTGATGGTGCCATTGCTGCGCCGCGCCGAGCGTGCAGCCACAGTTGTGATCTCACCCGCACTACGACCTTCAGTGCACTTTCGCGGGCAGATCACGCAACCCGGGCGCTACGCCCAGAGAACACCACGACATCACCGTGATGAAGCTGTCTGCCGCGCCGCGTTTCGACGTCGCCATTGACGTTGACCAAACCGTCGGCGATCACTGACTTGGCGTCGGCGCCGGAGTCGATGAGGCCGGCCAGCTTGAGGAACTGTCCGAGCCGGATCGAGCCATCCCGAATCGGAACATCGGAAGCTTCGGCGCCTGGGTTTGATAACTGGTCCACCAACTGATCGCCTATCTGTAACGACGTAGCATGATCGGGCCGTTTACGCAGGTCGGGTCGTCAGCGACATATGTGACTGGCGGGGACGGGGCTGTTCCCTGGTGCAAAGGTAACTGATGTCGTCGGTGCTGCGTGTGGGACAAGGTTGCCAGAGTGCTCATGCAGAGACCTGGCGCGGTACAAACCACTGCGCCAGTGCCGAGACAGAAATGCTCGCCGATCCCGACAGCCGAAGCCCTGATCGACAGCCGACGCCGGAACGGTGGAATCCACCGGCACTCGGCGCGGTCCCATTGGCTACCGGTGCGCTGGTTTTTGCCCGGCGCGCCTAATATCGGCAGGTGTGGGCGCGAGATGGGTCCTGCACCTGGACATGGATGCGTTCTTCGCATCAGTGGAGCAGCTGACCCGGCCTACCCTGGGGGGTCGCCCCGTGCTGGTCGGCGGCCTCGGCGGGCGCGGCGTGGTCGCAGGTGCCAGTTACGAGGCGCGGGTCTTCGGTGCCCGATCGGCGATGCCGATGCATCAGGCGCGCCGGCTGATCGGTGCAGCCGCGGTGGTGCTGCCGCCGCGCGGTGTGGTGTACGGGCTGGCCAGCCGCCGCGTCTTCGAGACGGTGCGCACGCTGGTGCCCGTGCTCGAGCAGTTGTCGTTCGATGAGGCTTTCGGTGAGCCCGCTGAGCTCGCCGGTGCCTCGTCTGCCCAGGCTGCGCTGTTCTGCGAGACGCTGCGGGCCGAAGTGGCCGCGGTGACCGGACTGGTCGCCTCTGTCGGTGCCGGATCGGGTAAGCAGATCGCCAAGATAGCCTCAGGTCTGGCCAAACCGGACGGCGTCACAGTCGTATCCCGCGAGGAGGAACTCGCCCTGCTCGACACGCTGCCGGTGCGC
>CAXMSM010000283.1:0-5637 GCA_964195655.1 uncultured Gammaproteobacteria bacterium
CGCGGGTATCGAGGTTGCCTGACAGATATCCCGAAAGTCCTGTGAGGGTTCCCTGCCAGTCCACGCCGTTGTGGTCGGCAAACCGCTTGTCCTCGATCGAGACGATCGCCAGTTTCATCGTGTTGGCGATCTGATCGCCGGACACTTCGAAGCGCCGCTGGGAATACAACCAAGCGATGACGTTCCCCCTAGCGTCGACCATCGTCGACACCTGGGGCACCTCGCCTTCGACGAGCTGAGTCGAACCGTTGGCAACGACATCGGAAGCTCGGTTGGACATCAAGCCGAACCCGCCGACGGCCGGAAACATGAGTGCGGCGCTCAGCACGCTGGCGAGCAGGCAGCACCAAGCGAGTTTGATAACCGTGACCGCCGTCGGCGGCGGAGTCGGGGGGTGCTCCGGCATGCGTACAGACTAGCGACGACCCTGGTCCGGGAATGCACGGAGCAGCCAAGATCAACTCGCGGCAGCCCCTGTCAAACGCTGCGTTCCGCCGCTGTATCGGACTGACGGCACGGTAGTCCCAAAAAAGTGGTCATGAACGTATTGCGCAGAACACCCCTGACCACCTAAGTTGGGCAGACAGTGCGATGTAGGTCACACCTGGCATCGTGTTGTGGCTTAGATCGCGCTACGCGACCGAAGCCGGAGGTTTAAAAATATTCGTCTGCGTTGTCGGGGCGCGGCCTGAACGAAGGGGATCGCAGGTGTCAGGTATTACGCCCGCCGCTAGCAAAACCACCGTGGATCCGACGACCCACTCTATTGTGCAGGGTGCAGAGGCTGAGGCCCGTATTGCGTGGGTTTCGCATGCCCGGTGTCGCCAGGCTGACCCGGACGAATTGTTCGTCCGCGGCGCAGCGCAGCGCAAAGCAGCGGTGATCTGTCGGCATTGCCCGGTGATCGCCGAGTGTGGTGCTGATGCTCTGGACAATCGTGTGGAGTTCGGTGTGTGGGGAGGCATGACCGAGCGCCAGCGCCGCGCCCTGTTGAAGCAACACCCCGAAGTGGTGTCTTGGGCCGAGTTCTTTGCTGCTCAGCGCAAACACCGCAGCGCCGGCTAAGTCCGGCCCGCGGCTGGGTCCCCCCGGGCCCGGCGAGGTCCGTCAGGCTGCGTCTTCAGGCAGCGGGAGCCTCGCCGGTGATCTGATCGGCGATAGCCCGCAGCGCCTCCAGATCCGATACGTCGAACGGCAGTGACGGCACACCCACTATCGCCACAGTTGGGTTCGCGCCGGTGAATCGCGACAAAAGTCGCACTTCCCGCTTGGCTGTCGATGCGCGGTCAGCATGTATCCGCAGTACGTCCACCGCCAAAGCGTCGGGGTCCGTTTTCTCCAACTCCGCTGCCGCCTCAGCCGCCTTATCTGCGTTCAGCGTGCACAGCGTGGGGTGGGTCCGGTTGAGAATCAAGCCCGCCAGCGGCATATGTTCGGTGGAAAGCCGGTCGATGAAGAAGGATGCTTCGCGCAACGCGTCGGGTTCGGCCGCCGATACCACGACGAACTGAGTGCCCCGCCGCTTGAGTAATTCATAAGTGCGGTCGGCCTTCTCTCTGAATCCGCCGAACGTCGCGTCCAGAGATTGGACGAATGTAGCCGCGTCGGACAGCATCTGCGATCCGAGGACTGTCGACATCCCTTTCATCGCCAGGCCGACCGCGCCGGTGACGAGGCGACCGAGGCCGCGTCCGGGGGCCAGCAGCAAGCGCCACAGCCTGCTGTCCATGAAACTGCCCAACCGCTTCGGGGCGTCGAGGAAGTCCAGCGCATTTCGGGATGGTGGGGTGTCCACCACGATGAGGTCCCATTTGTCTTCGGCCAGAAGCTGACCCAGCTTCTCCATGGCCATGTATTCCTGGGTGCCGGCCAGCGACGTGGCCACCGTCTGATAAAACTGGTTGTCCAAAATGGCGTCCGCGGAACCGTCCCCGGAGTACTGCATCACCATCTCGTCGAAGGTGCGCCGCATGTCGAGCATCATCGCGTGCAGTTGACCGGTCACCTCGGGCGCCAGTGGAACCCGCTGCGGGCTGTTTCCCAGGTCCTGGATTCCCAGCGCCTGGGCGAGCCGTTTGGCCGGGTCGATCGTGAGCACCACGACGGTTCGGCCGTACTCGGCGGCTCGCAGTGCCATCGCGGCGGCGGTCGTGGTCTTGCCGACGCCGCCTGCGCCGCAGCAGACGATGACCCTGTTGGACTTGTCGCGCAGGATGGCGCCCAGGTCCAGGGCCGGTGGGGTCGCGCTCATCGGTTTCCTCCGCTCACCGGACGCCCTGTTGGGCGAGTGCTTCGGCCAATTCGTAGAGACTTCCCAGGTCGACCCCGTCGGGCATCGTCGGCAGTTCCAGGCGGGGGACGTCGATCTCGACGAGCTGTTCGGCGCTCTCGGTCCGGGCCCCGATGCGGGTCGCGTGCTGGATGGTCTCGGTGAGCAGGCCGGCGAAATCGTCGTCGGTGAGAGTGATTCCGGCGCTGGTCAGTCCGCTCCGCACGGCGTCGGCGTCGAGGTCGCCCTCAGCAGCCACCGCGAGATCATCGGGTGCCAGGTAGGCCTGGATATTGCGGTTGACGATCACACTGCCGATCGGCAGCCCCAGGTCCCGCAGGTCGGTGATCGCTTCGATCGTCTCCTGGATCGGTAGCGCCTCCAGCAGCGTGACCAGATGGATGGTGGTCAGGTCGGAATGCAGAAGCTTGACCACGCCATCGGCCTGAGAGTGCACAGGTCCGCCCTTGGCGAGGTCGGAGATCGCCTTGGTGACATCGAGAAACCTGGCGATTCGCCCAGTGGGGGGTGAGTCGACCACAACCGCGTCGTAAGCGGTCTGGTTAGCCTTCGCCTCACCTCTATCTCCCTTGTTAGAGCGGGTCACAATCTCCTTGATCTTGCCGGTGAGCAGCACGTCACGGAGACCGGGCGCGATCGTCGTCGCGAACTCCACCGCACCGATGCGGCGCATCGCCCGCCCGGCCAACCCCAGGTTGTAGAACATGTCGAGATACTCGAGGAAAGCCGTTTCGGTGTCGATCGCTAGCGCGTTGACCACACCACCGCCCTCAGCGGTCGCGATCTTGACCTCCTCGTGGGGCAGCGGCGGCACATCAAACAGCTGCGCGATACCTTGACGCCCTTCGACTTCCACCAGCAGCACCTTGCGGCCACCTGCGGCCAACGCCAACGCCAGGGCCGCGGCGATCGTCGACTTACCGGTGCCGCCTTTGCCGGTGACGAAATGCAGGCGTGCCTTGGTCAGGCGGGACGGCCAGCCGACCAGCCCCGAACTGCTCTGTGTGGTACCCACCAGTGCATGCTAGCCATAGCAGGCGTGCTGGCGGATAAGCTCAGCCGTATGAGCGAACCAACCCGCTGGGAGTACGCGACCGTCCCGCTGCTGACGCACGCCACCAAACAGATCCTCGACCAGTGGGGCGAGGACGGTTGGGAACTGGTCGCGGTCCTGCCCGGTCCGACCGGCGAGCAGCACGTCGCATACCTCAAGCGACCGAAGTGAGCGGACCGGAGCCGCCTGGCCGGCGACATCAGACAGAGCCGCCTGGCCGGCGACATCAGACAGAGCCGCCTGGCCGGCGACATGAGACATGGTCGGCCCGGCTGGCTGAACTTGGCGTCGAACTCCCGGACGTCGTCGCGCCGTTGGCTGCCTATGTGCCGGCGGTGCGCACCGGAAACCTGGTCTACACCGCAGGTCAGCTGCCGATGACGGCTGGCAAGCTGCCGGTGGCGGGCAAGGTCGGGGCCGAGGTTTCTGCTGAGGAGGCGAAGAACTCGGCCCGTCAATGCGCGCTGAACGCACTGGCCGCCGTCAACTCTCTGGTGGGTATCGACTCAGTGGTCCGCGTGGTCAAGGTCGTGGGCTTCGTGGCCTCGGCGGCGGGTTTCAGCGGCCAGCCCGGCGTGATCAACGGCGCGTCTGAGCTGTTCGGAGAAGTGTTCGGGGAGGCCGGGGCACACGCCCGGTCAGCGGTCGGGGTGTCTGAGCTACCGCTGGACGCGCCCGTAGAAGTTGAACTCATCGTCGAGGTCGCGTGACGCGTGGGCGGACTGGAGCATCCCGCCTACGGTCTGCTGCGACCGGTCACCCAGACCGCCTCTGTCCTGCTGTGCCACAACCCGGGGTTGATGACTCTCGAGGGCACTAACACCTGGGTGCTACAGGGCCCGGGGAGCGACGAAATGGTCGTCGTAGATCCCGGACCCGATGAAGACCTGGGATCCGATAATGGCCCCGGACACATCGAGCGTCTCGCCGCGCTCGGGTCGATCCCGCTGGTGCTGGTAAGCCATCGCCACTGCGACCACACCGGCGGAATAGACCGGATCGTGGAGCTCACTGGGGCTGTGGTGCGCTCGGTGGGAAGTGGATTCCAGCGCGGCATGGGTGGACCGCTGACCGACGGAGAGGTAATCGACGCTGCCGGCCTGCGCATCACCGTCATGGCGACGCCCGGCCATACGGCTGACTCGGTGTCCTTCCTGGTCGACGACGCCAAGGGCGAGCGCGGCGACGGAAAGGGCGCGGTGCTGACCGCGGACACCATCCTGGGTCGCGGAACCACAGTGATCGACCACGAAGACGGCGACCTGGGCGACTACCTGGATTCGCTGCGCCGCCTGCGCGGGTCGGGACATCGCACGGTGTTACCTGGGCACGGCCCTGAACTCGACGACATCGTTGCCGTCAGCGAGACCTATCTAGCCCACCGGGAGGAGCGACTCGGTCAGATCCGGGCTGCGCTCCGTGATCTCGGTGAGGGTGTCAGCAGTCGCGAAGTGGTGGAGCACGTCTACAGCGACGTCGACGAAAAGCTCTGGGACGCGGCCGAATGGTCAGTGCAGGCCCAGCTGGACTATCTACGCCGCTGACTCCCCGCCCAAACCGACATTTGAGCGTGGAAATGCGAGTGGAGTACGACATTTTGTCGATCTGGGTAATGAGCGCTGGGTAATGAGCGCTGGGCAGTGAGGGACCTGGATGCTCGCTCGTTACCGCGCTCCGACCTGGATGCTCGCTCGTTACCGCGCTCGGCGGGCCAGTCGCTCGGAGTCCGAGATCAGCACGCTCTTGCCCTCCAGGCGGATCCAGCCACGCTGGGCGAAGTCAGCGAGCGCCTTGTTGACAGTCTCGCGTGACGCCCCGACCAGCTGCGCGATCTCTTCCTGCGTCAGGTCGTGCGTCACTCGCAGCGCACCACCCTCCTGGGTCCCGAACCGCTGAGCGAGTTGCAGCAACTGCTTGGCTACGCGGCCTGGCACGTCGGTGAAGATGAGGTCGGCGAGGTTGTTGTTGGTGCGGCGCAGCCGACGGGCCAGCACCCGCAACAACTGCTCCGCGATTTCGGGACGGTCGGCGATCCACGCCCGCAGCGCTTCGCGGTCCATGGACACGGCTCGCACCTCGGTGATGGTGGTGGCGCTCGACGTGCGGGGCCCCGGGTCGAAGATCGACAACTCCCCGAACATGTCGGACGGGCCCATGATCGTCAGCAGGTTCTCGCGACCGTCCGGTGAGCGCCGACCGATCTTCACCTTCCCGGCCATGATGATGTACAGCCGGTCGCCGGGCTCGCCCTCGGCGAACACCGTGTGTCCGCGGGGAAAGTCGACCGGATGCA
>CAXMSM010000284.1:0-6213 GCA_964195655.1 uncultured Gammaproteobacteria bacterium
GGGATGCGCAGGCTCCTGCCGCAGGAATGGCTGCGATTCGGCTGGTACTTTCTCATCTCCGAACGGGATCCCGCGGGGCTGCGGGAATGGGTTCGATTGCGGCGATTGGGCCGACGCGAAAGGTTTTTCCGGGGCGAGCGAAGCGACGGGAAAGACCTCCGGGGCGAGCGCAGTGGCGGGATGGGGAAGACATGACGTTCACAGATGCCGCCGCGCAGTCCAAGACCTTCCGGCGGGCGTGGGGTGACCTCGTCGGCGGCTTCGGCAAGCAGGAACTGTGGTTACATCTGGGTTGGCAGGACATCAAGCAGCGCTATCGGCGCTCCGTGCTCGGACCGTTCTGGATCACGATCGCGACCGGCACCACTGCGGTGGCGATGGGCGGACTGTACTCGAAGTTGTTCAAGCTCGAACTGTCCGAGCACCTTCCGTACGTCACGCTCGGTCTGATCGTCTGGAACCTGATCAACGCCTCGATCCTCGAGGGTGCGGACGTCTTCATCGCCAACGAGGGCCTGATCAAGCAACTTCCGACACCGCTATCGGTTCACGTCTACCGACTGGTGTGGCGGCAGATGATCATGTTCGGCCACAACATCATCATTTTCGTGATCATCGCGATCATCTTTCCCAAACCGTGGCAGTGGACAGATCTGACGTTCATCCCGGCGCTGTTCCTGATCGCGCTGAATTGTGTTTGGGTCGCATTGTGTTTCGGCATTCTGGCCACCCGCTACCGCGACATCGGCCCTCTGCTGGCAAGCCTGGTGCAACTGTTGTTCTTCATGACGCCGATCATCTGGAATGAGTCGACGCTGCAGGCCCAGGGGGCCGGGAAGTGGGCCAAGATCGTCGAACTGAACCCGCTACTGCACTACCTCGATATCGTCCGGGCACCGTTGCTCGGAGCCGAGCAGGAGTTGCGGCACTGGGTGGTGGTGCTGTCCCTGACGGTGATCGGATGGATCTTCACCGCCTTCGCAATGCGCCAGTACCGTTCGCGGGTGCCCTACTGGGTCTGACGGTCGCTGTTCAGCTGACCAGCGGGCCGCCGTCGGGCTCCGCGCCAAAGACGAATCTCCTGCCGCTCAACGTGTCCGGTGTGATGCGAACAAAGCGCAGCTTCTCGGTCGCGATCCAGGGATAGAGCCCGGCGCGCCGTGCGCCGTCGATCTCAGCTGAGGTGTGCAGCAGCTGTGCGGTACCGCGGACGACGACGCTCCACCCTTGGGCGACGTTGTGGTCGTCGGCCTCGAACACCACGTGGCTGTTGAGCACCGAGGTCAGCAGCTTGGTCCCTTCAGCGGTGCGGAACAGCAGTGTGTTGTGCTGGACGACGAAGTTGATGGGGAAGATCTCGGTCCACCCGCTCACGGTCGTCACGAGTCTGCCCAGCGACACACCGGACAGAAGGTTCCAGCTTTCGGCCTCGCTGAGTTCGGTTACCGGTGTGTCCGGTGCAGTTGTCGCGTCCATGATCATGATGGTCCAAGGCTGCGTCCGACGCTCCTAGGGTCCAATGGCACTTCTACGCGGTCACCAGGCTGTAGCTTCCAACTATGACAGCTTCCCGCCGCCGCATGGGCATCTACGAGCGCACCCTTGAGCGGTTCGGCCGGTCATCGCCCGGTAACTGGTTTCTCACCCGCATTGCACCGCGCATCGATCCTCCCCTGCTGCGCATCAGCGGCGGTCGGATCAGCAGTGCCTATCCGGTACCGGTGATGCTGTTGACCACGACCGGGGCTAAGACCGGGTTATCCCGACAACTGCCGCTTCTCTATGCAACCGACGGCGATTCGCTGATCCTTGTCGCATCGAACTACGGCGGACCGGGCCACCCCGCGTGGTATCGAAACCTGACGGCCAACCCGAAGGTCGGGGTACTCGCGGGGAAGCACCGCGGAACCTATACCGCCGCCGAGATCACGGACCCGGCCGAACGTGAGAACGCCTGGGCGAGGGCTCTCGATGTGTACGCGGGCTACGGCGACTACGAGGCACGGGCCGGCGACAGAACGATCCCGTTGATCCGGTTGCGGCGCTCGGAATAACGGTGGCGGGCACCCCAACCTGGCACGCATACCGTTCGACCACACCATCCCTTACGGCGGTGGTGGCCCTACCCGGGCGTCACACCGGAAAATCCGATGCCGTATTGATGCATGGCCATCGACGAAATGGCTCGCGTCCGTTGCCCTTGCATACCTATGAAGCGACCCAATCGAGGTCAAACGCATTGCTGAGGGCTTCCGCAAGGGCTGATTCCTGCGACGCGAGAAGGTAGCCGATTTGACGACCAAGGTCAGACACCGGGATCGTTTGAAAGTTGTCGCAACTGACCACAGACGGTTGATTCAGCCCGTTCGCGACGCCTACTGGGACCTCGGTGGCCAGCCCTCGGACGGTTGTCGTGATCGGGGCGACGGTGACGTTGGTGAGATGTGGACGCACGACCTCGCGGGTCAGAATGAGGATGGGTCGGGCCTTGTCAAGCTGGGCGATATGGATAGGTCGCATCAGTCGATGTCGAGGACAGTACGACCAGAGTGGCCAGCCAGCGCGTCCAAATCGCTCGACGCTGACATGCCGGCCGCGAGGATCTCTGCGTCGCGTTCGGCGAGACAACGGCGACGTTCCCGTTGCAGCGCCCGCACCACTACAGCCGCACGGCTGCGGGCATGTTGCTCCCGGACTTCGTCATCGATAAAAGCGACGATCTCGTCGGCTAAGCGGACGGCAATCTGTGTGCTCACTTCATGGATGGTACCAGTTTGGTATGCACGTCAGGCGCCGAATGCGCTAGCGGCCAACGCGCTCAGCCTCGGCGCTATCGGAGGTCAAATGGGTTCGGCTCGCACCCTGAACGGAGCGGGTGGATTACCAACTGGCCAGCAACCTAGAAATTCTGTGCCGCAAACAGGCAATGGTCGAACCGTTTCAAAAAACCGACCCAACCCCACCAAAGCACAGAGCGAGGGTATAGATGGTCATCATGCTCAGTGGAGCGATATGAAGCATCATTCCTCTCTTGCGGGAGACACCACCGTACGTAGCGGCCATTTTCCACTGCTGATACAGGATGCAAAGAGCCAAAGGGTAGCCGCCGAACACGATCAAGTGACGTATGACATCGGGCTTGTCAAGTATCCCAGCAATGAGCAGCGGGATCGCATAGCCAAAGTGCCACAGGCCAGCGAATTCAGTTTGAGATTTAAGCGCCGGTGTCAGTTCCCAGACGTAACCGAAAAATTTGTGAGATTTGCGGGGGGCAAGAAACATTGTGAGACCCAAGATTAGGTATCCCGACCCGACGATTATTGCAGCGACCCGTAACGCCAACATTATTTGATCCTCCTAACTCTGTTGGCGATGTGTTCGTTTCGGAGGTCGTGCCACGAGCTGGAGCACTCCGGAGATGCAGTGATGCATAACGATCCAATCGGCACCCGGCGGCATCTTGCCCTTGCGATATGCGATGGCAATCGGGAGCAACGTTAGAAACAAAATCGCGCTGATCAGATTGTGAGCCATTCTGCGATCGGCCCTACCAAAAATCGCTGCCAAGCCAATACCAGCGAACAGGATGCATGTGCCAGCCGCCCAATCGCGTGCTGCCAGTCCCGGCAGCTCGTTGGCTCCCGATGACGTCATAGTGATGTCCTTGGGCACGGTTGGGACACCCAAATTTTTTGCAAAGCCGACCTGGATCCCAGTCGATACGAACAACGCGGTGGCCCCGGCCAAGGCGGTTGTTGACAAGTTCTTGCGTGTTTTTTCATTCACCCTCTTATCCTGGCCGCTTCAACGGGTCCGCAGGCCAAGTTCGTAAGAAGGAGGTGGTTCTTCCACTCTCAACGTGTTTCATTTTGAGTGTTCTTCACGAAATCGTAAACATCGTTTGTTCAAAACCCCACGTCCAGCCTGGCCGTTTCCCAGATACTGATCGACTGTGACGACAGTATCTATCTGTGACGACAGTATCTATTCAGGACCGGCTCTTCCCGACCATGACGTGTTTCGGTTGTGGACCAGCCAACCCCCGCGGGCTGCGCCTTAAGAGCTATCTCGGCGACGGTGACGTGACCGCGACCTTCTTGCCTTGGCCCGAGCACGACAATGGATTGGGTTTCCTCAACGGCGGCATCATCGCCACCCTGCTCGACTGCCACACTGCCGCCAGCGTCCTGAACGAAGCCTCGCTGCGGGGATGGGATGCTCCGCCGGGTGCCCCCCTCCCCTTCGTGACAGCGGGAATAGATGTCCGGTATCTGCGCCCTAAGAGTTGATTCATAAGTCTGTCCGTGCTGACTGTTGAACCGTTGGGGTGTTGCTTGTCCGCCTGTGCCGCCTACGCCCCCAGGCGTAGCCGTGGGGTCTGTTGCGGGGTAGGGCGGGGCGTTCCCCGTGTCCGGCAGAGGCCAGATCGCTCTGGCTGCCATCCTCACCAGTGACCGGCGTTGTCGCCGGGTTGTGGTGGATGGTTGACCGGACCGGCCCCTCTTGCTGGGCCGCATCCCGGATGACCGGGAAGTCTTGGGTGCGACCGGCGATCACGGTGGCGTGCAGTCGCTCCCGTAGGTCGTGGTCGATAGTGGCGGTGCGCGGGTCGGCCGGGTCGGTGAACACGACGGTCGAGGCCATCGCAGCGGACACGAGGTCACGGTCGCCTTCGACACCGCACAGGCAGGCGTGCCACCGCTTCGAGAGCGGCTTTTTGGCGCGGGCACCGCAGGTGCAGTGCTGGGACAGGGCAGTGGTGAACGTCGATGCCCGCAGGAGCGTGCCACCGGCGGCGGCGCATTGGTCTGCGAGGTGGGCAAGCATCCTGCCGGGGGTAAACGCGGCGACACCTCGGCCCCACCGACGCGACCAGGTACCGATGTTCACGTCCTCGGTGACCAGACTCGGGCCGTGCGCGGCGATGATGGCTTGGGCGGTCTGGCGGGCGAAGGCGTCCTTGCGCCGGCCGGTCGCCGACGCTGCTGCGGCGTGGTCGGCCCGCACGTCCCGGTAGGACCCGGAGAGGGTGTCTTTCCGGTATGCCCGCTTGGGGATGCCGCGGCTGTTGGCGGCGCGGGCGCCGCCGGGCACGTCGGCGGCCTTGGGCGTGAGCCCTGCGGCGTGGCGCCGTCGCGCTCGGGCCTGTTGCTTCTTCGACAGCCCGTATTGGCTGGTGTTGGCCGCCGGGCGGGACCGGTCCAGGGCACGCATCCGGGCGCGGGCCTTCTTGGCCTCCCGCACGGTCGCCGCACGTTGGGTGTCGGTGGCGGTGACATGCGAGGTCAGCAGGCCCGGCTGGTCGCCGTGGACGTCGATGCTGGCGACGGCGATGTTGGAGACGTTGCCGTCCACACCGCCGATCCGGTCTGTGGGCGCCAGGGCGCGCACTGCGGCGGCGGTGGGGCCGGCCCAGCCAGCACCGAGGAACGTCAGGTGGGCTTGGTAGCGCCAGCCGCCGGGAGCCCGCCGGTCACGGACCCGGCATAGGTCGATCTTGTGCCACGCGGACCGGTCGTGGAGGAAGTGCGCCAGCCGCTCGAACTGTCCTGAACCTTGCGGCAGCCGAACGGGGAGCACAAGACCGCCGCCGGGTAAACCGGTGTAAACAACAGCGAGCGGGCCGTCGTAGTCCCACCACGAGTAGCTTCCCTGTTCTGGGGCCGGCGGGTGTTTCGGCTGGGCCAGGACGTTGTGCCCGGGGTCGAGCGCGGCTGTCTGCGCCACCGTCAGGCCGTTCCCGTAGGTGTCGAGGTGGCCTTGCAGCGAGCCGACGAGTCGGTAGGTCTCCCACACCGGACGGGCCTTGGTGTGCGAGCGGGAACGGCCGGGGATGCGGGTGAAGTCCCACCACGACCCGACCCTGGGCATCCCATGCCGCTGCCCTGCCGAGTCTGCGAACAGGAACCGATCGACCGACTCCCACACCTCGTCGGCGACATGCAGGGCGGTCGCCTTGGTGAAGTGATGTCGCATCCACCCGGCCCGCTCCACGTGCACCTTCGCCCGTTCCTCAACGGCCTTGCGATTCAAGCCGAGTCGACCACGAACAGCCTGCGGGTCCGCGGCACGCTCGTGTGGCGCAGCAAAGTAGGCGCGGCAGCCGGCACCCGTGTCGCGCTGCAACGCCCGCCGCAGCCGAAACACCGCATCCCAATGCTTCTCGACCCGACGTCGCATGACCGGATCGCCGGACAGGTCCACGTCCAACAC
>CAXMSM010000285.1:0-5961 GCA_964195655.1 uncultured Gammaproteobacteria bacterium
CGCACCGTCTCAACCGACTCAACAACCACACTGCCCAACCTATATTTCACCACCGACAAACCAGCCTCCCTTACCTCCCCACGACTAAAACCAGGGGCTTCTCGGGCGGTATTCGATGAGCACACCGGCCACCGATCGACCGCTTCGTGTCATCCAGTGGACGACCGGCAACATCGGGCGACGGTCACTGCACGCCATCATCGGTCGCGCCGACATGGAACTGGTCGGCGTGTATGCGCACGGCACCGACAAAGTCGGGGTCGATGCAGCCGAACTTTCCGGGTGGCCGCAACCGACCGGCGTGAAGGCAACCAACGACATCGACGAATTGGTGGCGCTGCAGCCCGACGCCTGCTGCTACAACCCGTTGTGGCCCAGCGTTGATGAGCTGGTCCGCCTGTTGGAATCCGGTATCAATGTCTGTTCCAGCGCTGCGTGGATCACCGGCGGTAAGCAGTCGCCCGAGGACCTACACCGGATTCGGAAGGCCTGCGAGAAGGGAAATTCCACGATCTTTGGCAGCGGTGCACATCCCGGTATGAGCAACCTGGTGGGGATGGTCCTCAGTGGCGCGTGCGAGCGCGTCGACGAAATCCGCATCACCGAATCGGTCGACTGCTCGACCTATGAGTCCGCGGGCACTCAGACCGCGATGGGCTTCTCTCAAGACCCAGACACCCCCGGACTGGCCGAGAGCGTTCGCGCGGAGAGCGAGGTGTTCGCCGAGTCCGCCTCAATGATGGCCGACGCTATCGGAGCCAAGCTCGACAGAATCACTTTCGACGTCACATTCACCGCTGCTACAGGCGACAGTGACCTCGGCTTCATGCAGATCCCGGAGGGCACGGTGGCCGGTGTGCTCGGCTACCACCGAGGCTGGGTAGGCGACCGCAATGTCGTCAGCGTCGGGTTCAACTGGATCATGGGTCAGCACGTCGCCCCACCCAAGCCACTTGAGCACGGCCACGTGGTCCAGGTGTTCGGCCTACCCAATATGCGTACCGTGGTGCACTGCCTACCACCCAAGGACTGGACCGAACCAGGATTCATGGGGCTGGGCATGATCTACACGGCGATGCCGGTGACCAACGCCGTCCCCGCAGTGGTCGCCGCGCCCCCAGGCATCGCCACATTGGCCGACCTGCCGCCGATCACCGGCTGCGCGGCGGTGTGACTCCCAGCATGAGCACCCCGGTCCGCGATAGCGCCGTGGGGAAGACAACCATGGCGAAGGTCACCCGTCGTCTCATCCCCTTCCTCATCCTTCTCTATTTCGTCAACTACCTCGATCGCGTCAACATCAGCTTCGCGGGTCCCAATGGCATGAACCAGGACCTCGGGATGACCGCCACCATGTTCGGCTTCGCATCTGGGATCTTCTTCTTCGGTTACGTGTTACTGGAAGTGCCCAGCAACATAGCGTTGAATAAATTCGGTGGCCGACGTTGGCTCGCGCGCATCATGCTCAGTTGGGGAATCATCAGCACCGCAACGGCGTTCGCCCCCAATGCGGAAACACTCGTTGTGCTGCGGTTCCTGTTGGGCGTTGCCGAAGCCGGGTTCTTCCCCGGAATCATCCTCTATCTCACCTTCTGGTTTCCCGAAAAGCAACGTTCCCGGGCGATCTCCTTGTTCATGATCGCGGTACCCGTGTCGTCCGCCGTTGGCGCCACCTTGTCGTCACTGATAATTGACTGGGGCCACGGCGTTCTCGACTTAGCGGGCTGGCGAATCATGTTCTTGGTCGAAGGACTGCCTGCGATTGCGCTGGCCTTCGCCTGCTGGTTCTACCTCACTGACCGCCCGGCACAGGCCGGCTGGCTCGGCTCGGACGAGAAGCTTTGGCTCGAAACGAAACTCGAGGTGGAGCGGGCGCAGGCAGAGGCAGGTCAGCACTGGCCGCTCAAGAAGGCGCTGACCCACCCCAGGATTCTCGCCCTGGCTTTCATCTACTTCGGAATCACCTACGGCCTGTACGCGGTCGGATTCTTTCTTCCCACCATCATCGTCGGCTTCCAAGAACAGTTCGGTACCCACCTGAGCATCATCGAGCGCGGTCTGGTGACATCGATCCCGTTCGTTGTCGCAGCCATCGTGATGGTGCCGTGGGCGCGCCACGCTGACCGGACCGGTGAGCGCGTCTGGCATGTGGCGATCCCCGCGATCGTAGGTGGGGTGTCCATTCCGGCCGCGCTCTACATGACCAACCCATATCTGGCAATGCTGGCAGTTACCTTGTCTACCTGCTCGGTCATGTGCGCTTTGCCGGTCTTCTGGGCCCTCCCGTCAACATTCCTGACCGGAGTCGCAGCGGCCGGAGGTATCGCCCTGATCAACTCACTCGGCAATCTCAGCGGATTCGGGGGCCCCTACATCACCGGCTGGCTCACCGATCTGACCGGCGACAGCAAGGTTGCACTGTGGGTGGTGGGGGCTCTGTCCCTGGGCTCTGCCGCGGTGGTCGTTTACCTGGGCGCACGACCCAAGCCAGCAGATGAGCCAGTCTAAGGGGCCGCAACCTTGAGGGCCACTCCAACCGCACCGCCACCCACATGTACCGACAACACCGGCCCCATGTCCGCGACGCGAAGCGATGACAGCTGTGGAAGTCGTTGCGTCAGAGTGGCACCCAGCGCGTCGGCTGCGTCGTGGTTGTCGACGTGATGCACGACGACATCGGCCGCGTTCTCCCCCACCAGCTCGGCCACCCGATCCACCATCGCGGCATGGGCCCTGGTGACGGTTCGGATGCGCTGATCGAGCACCAATCGCCCGTCGATGTCGAGACACAGCAACGGCTTGATGGACAGCGCAGTTCCCAACCAGGACGCTGTGGAACCGATTCGCCCACTGCGCCGAAGATTATCCAAGCGGTGCACGACGAGAAGGACGTGCGTCCGCCTCAGCGCTGACCGTGCCGCTGCTTCGACGCTATCGATGTCGCCGCCCGAGGCCGCGCAGCGTGCAGCCGCCATCGCGACCAAGCCGACACCCATCGCCGCCGAGCGTGAGTTGACCACACGCACCGACGGACCGAACTCTCGCGCCGCCGTGGCTGCGGTGCTGTAGGTGCTCGACAATGCCGCCGACAGATGCACTGCCACCACACCGTCGCCATCACTGTCGATCAAGGCTTGCCGGTAGGTATCGACCAGCTCAATCGGCGTTGCTCCGGCGGTCGTCACCTTGGGCCTGTCGTGGATGTCGTACGGGATGTCGTCGACACCGTCGCGTAGGTCCCTACCGTCGACCAACACATGCAACGGCACCTCAAGAATGTTCCATTTTCCGCGCACATCGGACTGCAGGCGCGATGACGAATCGCTCACCACCACAACAGACATGATTGACCGCTACTCGCTCGAATCGGGCAACTGCACACCCGCTTCGGCAAGTCCTTTGATCATCAGGTCGGCCACTGCACGGTGGGCCACGAAGTTCCAGTGGATGCCATCGGGATTGCCCTGTCCGCTCATTACCTGCTCACCCACCGCCGCCTTGAGGTCGACCAGCGGTACACCGTGCTCCGCCGCCCACCGGGTGATCGCGGCAACCGTTCCCGGCCTTCCGTGGTGAGCCATCCCGTAGGTAGGCGCGATGTGCACCGACGGTAGGGACGCCACCACGGGAATATCCGGCCGATTGAAGTCGATTGCTGCCCTGGTCATTTCGAGGTATTCAACACTCAGGCGCGGGGGTAGCGCAGCTCGTGCCGCCGGCGACAACTTCGGCTGCACCCAGCTGTAACCGTCGCGCACCCAGCGGCGCAACCAGGGCGGGCGCACATAGCGGATCGTCTCGCGCAGGGCCGTAGGCAACGGTGACGGCAGCGAATCCATCCCCGAGGTAGCGAAAATCACCGCGCCCGCTCGCGGCAGCGCCGCCCACGAACGCGGATCCTGCGTCGCTGCCCACCACACGTCGCGACTTGTCCAGCCGATCCGGCCGATCAGTTCCAGGTCCCAACCAAGCTGGTCGGCAACGATGTTGGGCCAGATGCGGGGATCGTCGGATGGTAATCCCCCGGCTGGTCCGTAGTAGGACAGCGAGTCGCAGAAAATCAGCAGGGACCGGCGGGCCGGGGTTTCGGGGGACTGCTCAGAGGACATCGTTGGCGACCTGCGCCGAGGCGTTCCAAACGTCCAGACGCCAGCGGATATCGTCGAACGAATCACGCGTTCCGTCCGGGCCGGTATGCCCGGCGAGCTGCACCCAGCTGGCATTCCCCATGCCTCCCAGTACCGGCCAGTTGTCGACCGGCAAGCCCAGCAAGGCGCCGGTCAGGGCGGCGATCAACCCGCCATGCGTCACCAGCACCATCGGCTGGCTGGGCTCGTCGACTCCCCACTCGGGCTGTTGGGCCACCAACTCCTTCACCAACGGAATGCTGCGTTCGGCGACATCGACCCGGCTCTCTCCGCCGTGTGGCGCCCAGCGTGCATCGTCGCGCCAGGCCAGCCTGGCACCGGGAGCAGCCTCATCCACCTCAAGGTGCGTCATTCCCTGCCAGTCACCGAGATGCGTCTCGCGCAGCCGAGTATCGATGCGCACCGGTTGCCCGCTGCGGTCCCCGAGCGCGACGGCAGTGTCCAGCGTACGCTCAAGGTCTGACGAAACAATCAGCAGCGGTTGATGTTTGGCGAGCACCTCTGCGGCAGCCAGGACCTGCTCACGCCCGAGGTCGCTGAGCTTGGTGTCCAACTGACCCTGCATCCGGCTGCTTGCGTTGTACTCGGTCTGTCCGTGGCGCAACATGACCAATCGGCGGATCGTCATTCGGGCACCTCGCCCGCAATGCCCTCCGGGACGTCCAGATCGACCGGCACTGTAGGACAGTCACGCCAAAGCCGGTCCAGCGAATAGAATTCGCGCTCGTCCTGGTGCTGAATGTGCACAACGATGTCGACATAGTCGAGCAGCGTCCAGCGCCCTTCCCGGGTGCCTTCGCGGCGGGCCGGTTTGTACCCGGCGTCGCGCATCTTCTCTTCGACCTCGTCGACGATGGCGTTCACCTGCCGCTCGTTGGCAGCCGATGCGATGACGAAGCAGTCGGTGATGACGAGTTGGCCGGAGACGTCGATGACGACGACATCGTCGGCAAGTTTGGCGACCGCGGCCTGGGCGGCGACGGTGGCCATGTTGATGGCTTCCGGTGTGGCGGTCAGGGACGGTCTCCTTCGGCTGAGACGCTGGGACTGCGGTGATGACGGTAGAGGCCTCGCTTCGCGACGTATTGCACGACGCCGTCAGGAACCAAGTACCAGATAGGGCGGGACTCCTCGGCCCGGATCCGGCAGTCGGTCGACGAGATCGCCAATGCCGGCACCTCGACCAGATGCAAGGAGTCGGCGGGCAGCGTCGCCATCGCGGCCGAGATGTGCTGGCCGTCGAGGTCGTATCCGGGTCTGCTGACGCCCACGAACCTGGCGATCCCGAACATCTCCTCCCAGTCCTGCCACGACAGGATGGATGCAAGCGCATCGGCGCCGGTGATGAAGTAGAGATCCGCGTCCGGATTGAGTGCGCGAAGATCCCGCAGCGTGTCCTTGGTGTAGGTCGGCCCCGTACGGTCGATGTCCACCCGGCTGACCGAGAACCGCGGGTTGGATGCCGTGGCGATCACCGTCATCAGATAGCGATCCTCGGCAGACGTGACCAAGCGTGCCCGTTTCTGCCAGGGCTGGCCAGTGGGGACGAACAGCACCTCGTCGAGTTCAAACAGGTCGGCGACCTCGCTGGCCGCGACGAGGTGCCCATTGTGGACGGGATCGAACGTCCCACCCATCACCCCGAGCCGCCGTCGTGATTGCACGAATAGCGAGCTTACGGGACCGCCCAGCAGGGCCCCCTACACCGGCAGGAGTGCATCTATCACCGACGCCAACTGTTTGGCCGAACGGCACTCGTGCATCGCGATGACATCCTGGTAGTGGGAGATCGGAAGAGCGTCGTGTAGGGAAA
>CAXMSM010000286.1:0-2721 GCA_964195655.1 uncultured Gammaproteobacteria bacterium
CAGCACGTCGTAGGTGTTGAGCTGATCCGGCGAGATCATGTGCACGCCGGGCAGATTGCGAATGCTCTTGGCGCCCACCTCGTCGGCGCGGCCGACAACCACGAGCACCTTCTTGTTCTCGGTCAGGGTCGCAAGGAACGCCTTGGCGCTCTTGGTCGAAGGAACCTGACCGACCACCAGCTCGGTGATCGCGTGGATCCGATCGTTGCGTGCCCGGTCGGAGAGCGCCCCGCGCAGTGCGGCGGCGATCATCTTCTTCGGAGTCCGCTGGCTGTAGTCGCGTGGCTGCGGGCCGTGTACGACGCCACCGCCGGTGAACTGCGGCGCACGGGTCGAACCCTGGCGGGCGCGGCCGGTGCCCTTCTGCCGGTAGGGCTTCTTGCCACCGCCGGAAACCTGGGCGCGGGTCTTCGTCGAGTGGGTGCCCTGACGTTTGGCGGCCAGCTGCGCGTTGACAACCTGGTGCATCAGCGCAATGTTGGCGTCGATGTCGAACAGCTCGGCCGGCAACTCAACGCTGCCGTCCTTCTTGCCGTCCGGCGTCTTCACCGTGATCTTCAAAAATTTCTGAGCCATTACTTCTCGCCTCGCTTGATTGCGCTGCGGACAACTACGAGTCCACCGTTGCGGCCGGGGATGGCGCCCTTGATCAACAGCACGCCGTTCTCGGCATCGACCTTGTGCACCTTGAGGTTCTGCGTGGTGATCCGGTCACTGCCCATTCGGCCTGACATCCGGGTGCCCTTGAAGACGCGGCCCGGGGTGGCGCAGCCACCGATCGAGCCTGGCCGACGGTGCACCGCCTGCGCACCGTGGCTGGCGCCTTGGCCTTTGAACCCGTGGCGCTTCATCGTGCCGGCGAAACCTTTGCCTTTGGAGGTGCCGGTCACGTCGACGAAGCCGCCATCGGCGAAGATCTCCGCCGTCAGCTCCTGACCAACCTCATACTCGGCGGCTGCCGCCTCGTCATCGAGCCGAAACTCGGCGAGGTGACGACGCGGGTTGACCCCGGCGGCGGCGTACTGACCGGTGACCGGCTTGTTCACCTTGCGGGGGCTGATCTCGCCGTAGGCGAGCTGCACGGCGCTGTAGCCGTCGCGCTCTGGGGTGCGGATCAGCGTCACTACGTTGGGACCGGCCTTGACGACCGTGACTGGGACGACCTTGTTGTTCTCATCGAACACCTGCGTCATGCCCAGCTTGGTGCCCAGAATGCCTTTTCTTGCCATTGCTCTGGATTCTCCTACTGGGATAACTACTGAATGTTGACGTCGACGCTGGCCGGCAGATCGATGCGCATGAGGGCGTCAACGGTCTTCGGGGTCGGGTCGAGGATGTCGATCAGCCGCTTGTGAGTGCGCATTTCGAAGTGCTCCCGCGAGTCTTTGTACTTGTGCGGGGACCTGATGACGCAGTACACGTTCCTTTCGGTCGGCAGCGGCACCGGGCCGACCACGCTGGCGCCCGTTCGGGTGACCGTCTCCACGATCTTGCGCGCCGAGGCGTCAATCGCCTCATGGTCGTAGGCCTTGAGCCTGATGCGGATCTTTTGTCCCGCCACGCTTGTCCTACCTTCGCTACTCATACGGGCCCGAAAGAACTCGGGCCTGGCTGTACCGCCGCTGTTTACCTGTCTGTGGTCCACCGGCCCCCGCGGTCGGGTGTATCGCCCGCACGCACGCTCGTTCGCGGCGAAAATGCTCGTCACGATCGAGGTTGGGACCGGATGCGCCGGTGAGGGCGCTGGTCGCATGCCCAGCCAGGCGAACCTGGCTCAAGGCAACCCGAACAGTATGCCTGAAGAACCGGGCCTCTCCAAATCTCCAGACGTGGCCACCACGCGTAGCAGCTACGCGTGCAAAACCACTCCCCGACGCGCCTGACCCGCAGTGTCGACGGTGCCCTATCTTACCGACGAGTAAGGTCGAGCTGATGAGTCCCGCGACCGCTACCTACAGCATGTGGCAGCGACTGGAAGGCCTGCCGATGGGCCGCCGCCTGTTCTCGGCTGCCGCAATGGCCCGAGTGCCCTACTTCGCGACGATCCTTCCGCAAGTGCGGCGCATGGAGCCCGGTTTGGCGGAGGTGGACATCCCCAAGTGGTTCCTCGTCAAGAGTGTCGAGGTTGTAACACTGAGTGCCTAGCCGAGGACTTCGAGGAGCTGCGCGACGGTGGGTGAGCCGCTCAAGCCCTCTGGGGTGCGGTAGATCCTGCAGGACAGACTGGCTTGAGCGCCAGGTTCAGCGAAAGGATCGCGGCCATCAATCAGGATGGTTGGAGAGCCGATGAACCCACATGCGGCAGCCTCCTCGGACGTTTCGATCCGGCGATACGCGATCTCCGTGTCGGTACGTCCGCCAAGGCGGACCGCCTCGGTAAGCCGGTCCTTCGCGGTGGAACAGTTCGGGCAACCATCGAAGTACAGCAGTACAACGTTCACCCGACCCATGATGCCCCCGAAGTTTTCGCTGAGTGGTTCTTCGTTCACAACCACTTGCACACCGTGCACGCCATCGCGTCCTGCAACGCCGCCGAAATGGCCATGGGCATGCTCATGGAGGCGACGGTGCCGACGAGCCACCGCTGGATCCCCAAAGCGATGAACGTGCAATATCTACAGAAGGCCACCACATCGCTGCGCGCCACCGCCGTCATCGAACCGCCCGACTTCACTGCCATCACCGACGGCAGCGAAGTCGTCGTGCCCGTCAGCGTGACCG
>CAXMSM010000287.1:0-3831 GCA_964195655.1 uncultured Gammaproteobacteria bacterium
GACCACGCAGTCGGCGAAGTGGATTGCCGCGGCCCGGTTGGTACGCCGAATGGGTTTCGGTGCCACCGGTCGCGTGGTCGATGCGGTTGTGGCGCAGGACCCGTCGGCCTACGTCGCGTCAGCGCTCGCCGCCGACCCCGACGATGATCCCGGGGCCAAGGCCACACCGATGCCAGTGCTTGCGCCGCCAGAACCTCCCGGCGATGAAACGGGAGAGGCTACCCGCCAGACCTACAACCGGGCGCTGGCCGCGCAGAAGCGCACCTTGTCGGCCTGGTGGATCAACCGGATGGCCACCGTCGATCAACCGGTGCACGAGAAGCTGACGCTGCTGTGGCACAACCACTTCGCCACCTCGGCGCATAAGGTGGGCATGGCCGTCCTGATGGCGGCACAGAACCAGACAATTCGCACGCATAACCTGGGCGACTTCCGCACGCTGGCCTATTCGATGCTGACCGATGCGGCGATGTTGCGGTCGCTGGACGGCCAACGCAACACCGCCCGTGGCGTCAACGAGAACCTGGCCCGCGAGTTCATGGAACTGTTCACGCTCGGACGCGACAACGGCTACACCGAAGCCGACGTCCGTGAGGGGGCGCGGGCCCTGGCCGGGTGGGCGATCACACCCGAGGGCCACACGCGGGTGGTGCCCCGCCGCCGAGACAACGGGTCCAAGACCGTGCTCGGCGTCAGCGGCAACTTGGACGCGGCGTCCTTCTGCGACGCCGTGCTGGCGCGGCCCGAGTCCGCAGCATTCGTGGCGCAGCGGTTATGGCAGCACTTGGTCTCCGACACGCCGCCATCGGATGCGGCGCTGGGCCGCAGCGTGGCAGCATACGGAGCCGAGCGGGACCTCAGAGCGCTGACGACGGCGATCCTCACCGACCCCGAGTTCGGCGGCCTGCAGAACTCCTACGTCAACACCCCGGTGGAGTGGCTGATCGGGCTGGTGCGCTCGCTGCAGATCCCGCTGGACACCCAGAAGCAGACGATGATGGCGGACCAAACGCTCACAGTTCTTGGACAGCAACCGTTTTGCCCGCCCAGCGTCGGCGGGTGGCCACGTGGGCAAGCGTGGCTGTCGACCGGCAGCGCCTTGACGCGACTGCGCGCGGCGAGCACACTGACCACGTCCGCCGACCTGTCGACCGTCGAGAGCGCGGCAACATCGGACCGCATCGACGCGGCCGGCTACCTGCTGGGCATCGGAGCGTGGACCGACCGCAGCGCCGCCGCCCTGCGCCCACTGGTCGACCGACCACCCGCACTGGTCGCGGTCGCAGCCAACACACCCGAGAACCTGACCTCCTAGGGCAGCCATGGTCGAGATGAATCGCCGAAAGTTCCTGCTCGCCAGCGCCGGAGCTGGCGCGTTGGGATTGGCCGGCACCGCAGCGGTCAGCTGGCCCGAGCTGATGCGCGCAGCGCAGGACCGGCCGCTCGCCGACGGCACCGTCGCATCAATGCCAGCAGAACCAGGAAGGCGACCCGGCATCCTCGTCCTGATCACGCTGTACGGCGGCAACGACGGCATCAACACCGTGATCCCCTACGCCAGCCCGGCATACCACGCGGCCCGCCCCGAGCTGGCCTACGCCCCAAGTGATGTGCTGGCCCTCGACGGCCAGCTCGGGCTCAACCCCGGCCTGCCCGGGCTGGCGGGATTGTGGAAGCAACAGCGGCTGGCGATCGTGCGGGGTGTGGGCTACCCGAAGCCGGACCGCAGCCATTTCCGGTCGATGGACATCTGGCAAACGGCGTCACCGCAGGAACCGGTGAGCACCGGTTGGATCGGGCGCTGGCTCGACGCCAGCGGCGACGATCCGCTGCGCGCGGTGAACATCGGTGCGGTGCTGCCACCCCTGGCCATCGGCGATAAGAACACCGCCGCTGCGCTGCCGCTCACCGGCGCCGCGTCGGCTCCCGTGTTCGCGGACACGATGACCGCGCTAGGCGCCACCAATCCGAACGACACCCCGGCGATGGCGATGGTTACCGCGTCCTACCGGGCCGCCACCGCGGTCCACACCGCGCTGCAACCGGCGATCACCGCCGACGAATCAGCCGAGGGCGCCCAACAAAAGGGCGGTACCACAGCGCTGGCCAACCAACTCGACGTGGTGGCGCGCTGCATCGCGGCGCGGGTGCCTACCCGCGTCTACTGTGTGCAGCTCGACGGCTTCGACACCCACGCCGACGAGCGCCGCACACAGCAGCGACTGCTAACGACGTTCGATACGGCCGTCACCGGCTTCCTGAACCAGGTGGCGTCGCACCCCCAGGGCCGAAACGTAGTGCTGATGGCTTACTCCGAATTCGGCCGGCGGGTGGTGGCGAACGCATCGCAAGGCACCGACCACGGCACGGCGGGCCCGGTGTTCGTCGCGGGCGACCCCGTCAAAGGCGGCTTCTACGGCGACGATCCGTCACTAACCGATCTCGATGACGGTGACCTCAAGGCAAGCACCGACTTCCGCGACGTCTACTACGACGTGCTCTCTCACACCCTCAACACCGACCCCGAGCCGGTCATCGGCACGGGACGACGAGGCATCGGATTTTTAGCCGACTAGGGCGTGTCTCCCGATTGGGTGCCCACGCGTGCGTGGATGACGGCGCAGGCCAGTAGGACGCCGCCGACATCAAGGTCTATCCTGATGCCGGACACAGTTTCGCCAACAAATTGCCGATGCAGCCCCTGCTGCGCATCACCGGGTTTGGCTACAACGAGCGCGCAACAGAGGATGCGTGGACCCGTGTCTTCGCGTTCTTCGACGAACACATGCGAGCCGCCTAGCTCTTACCGAAGGTGGCGGATGCCGACTCTTCTACCTGCAGGGTTGCGGGATTCATTGCACAATTGGCCTGTGGTGGTGCCAGCCTCTGGGAAAGGATCACGGTGTATCTGCAGTTCCGCGAGGAGTTCAATCTTCCTGCTCGTCAAATTTTTCCGTACTTCGCGACCCCGGCTGACTGGGCCGCACTCTACGGAGCGGCGGGGGAAACCAAGGTGAAAGGCGATGGCTGGTACGCGGTTCCGCTGAAGCGTTTCCCTTTTCCGCTCGTGGCCCAGAACGTCGAGACACAACCTGATCGGCTCGTGCGGTGGGTATTTGGTGGGTTCTGGCGTGGTGTGGGCGAGGTGCAGTTGACCGAGTCCGGCGGTGTCACCGTCGTCGAGGGGTTCGAGTACATTACCGCGCACAGTTTTTGGCTGTTGGCCTCGCTTTTCGAGGAGCGTTTTATGACCGCGGAATTCGAGCGGATCTGGTCGCTGGGCTGGGACCGCATCCGCCGCAACGAGCGATAGCATCGCGGCTGATCGGCAACCCGCCGACCAAAACTCTAGGTTCGGCGCAGTCACGACATCCAAGCCCTGCGCCGTACGACCGACGTGGTGCCGAGTCTGTCTCAGTTCTGATACCACCTTGATGTGTGGTTGAAGCTGTCAAAGGCCTGATTAGCGAGTGGGTTGCGCCACGCCGGTCTGCCTTCCCGTTGGTCGGGGTGGGGTCCCGCACTGTCGGTGTACGTCCGACAAAGGGAGCTTGGTGATGTCGTTCGTCAATGGCGAGTTGCAAGCACAGTTCATGGCCCGGATTCGTGGGCTGGATCCGCAGCGCTGTCTGGTCGTACCGGTGGATGTGGGCAAGGCCATCGCCATGGCTCTGGTGGCTGATCACTACGGCGAGATCATCATCGCGCCGTTCGAGTTCGCACTGACCGAGACCGGCTTTCAGGTGTTGTCCGCGGCGATTAGCCGCGCTCAGCACGAGCGGGACGCTCTGATCGTCCGGGTTGGGGTCGAGGCTGCGGGTCACTATCACC
>CAXMSM010000288.1:0-6278 GCA_964195655.1 uncultured Gammaproteobacteria bacterium
AGATCGACAGAGAACCGGCTCCATCCGGTGCCGAGTTCGTCGAGCATCTCCCCCGCCTTGTCGACGGTCGCACCGGGAATCTTCTCCAGCCCTTCGCGGAACCGGGCGGATGCCAGCATCTCGGGTTTGACCAGACGGGGCGACTTGTACTCAGGCCCGAGCAGGCGAAGTTCGACCCGCTCGATGGCCAGGATCGCCCGTCGGATGACGAACCGTGCGAATTGCCTAGGGTTCTCGGCGACGGTGGTTTCGCTCCACTGCTCGCGCAACTCGGACACCCTGGCGGGTTCGCCCGCAACGACGCGGGCACGCCCTGGATCACGCTTGAGGATGCGGCGCTGCAGCCGCTGTGGCGGGCAGTAAGTATCGCGACCCGACAACAGTGAGACGATCTTGGATCGTGTGGGCAGGCCGCCCGGCACCCAGAAAACGCGCACCGGAACCACGGAGCGGTCCTCGTCGGCTTCGAGTAGATCGACGAGCCGAGATAGCACTCCCCCCGGTGGATCATCGTCGACAGGCAGCTTGAGCACTTCGATGTTCGAGCCAGGATGCTCGCGGCGCTGAAGGTCCAGCCAGTCGTTGAAAAGTTCCGTCTCGGCCGGCGAGGACACAGAGGCGAGAATCAGAGTGTCGCCGGTGGCGGTGAAGGCCGCCATGTCGTCAATACGAGGTTTCATGGCCGCCCTTTCGCGCCGGTGCGCTTGGTGGGCGCTGCCTTGGCCGGAGCCGTCTTGGGCGCTGCCTTGTTGCCCGCAGTCTTGCTGGCCGCCGTCTTGCTGGCCGCGGACTTCTTGGCCGCCGATGACTTGGTAGCCGCCGCCTTGGTGGCTGCGGCTTTCTTGGCGGCGGCTTTTTTGGCCGCAGCTTTCTTGGCCGGCGCCTTCTTGGCACGTGCCTTGGCGCGCTTGTACAGGTCAGGCGTGGGAAGCTCATCGTCCGGCCAGTCCCTGAGCGTGTCGAGATAGAGCTCACGGACCTCGACGATCCGATCCGTCAGGTTGTCGCGAGTCCAGTCGTCGACCGAAATCGGTGGAAACACAGCGACATCGACGGTGCCCGCGTTGAACGTGCTCGAGTCGCGCGAAGCGATCACTTCGGCGTTGCGAATCACGATCGGAACGATCGGAATACCGGCCGACATGGCGATCCGAAACGGGCCTTTCTTGAAC
The DNA here is from genome assembly GCA_964195655.1 of uncultured Gammaproteobacteria bacterium. Taxonomy (GTDB): domain Bacteria; phylum Actinomycetota; class Actinomycetes; order Mycobacteriales; family Mycobacteriaceae; genus Mycobacterium. Next base: position 1,173 of record CAXMSM010000288.1, read on the forward strand.
ACGCCGACCTCAGTCGTGTCCAACCTGGTGCCCTCTGGTGCGATGAGGATGGACAGGCCCTTGCGCGCGAGTTCCTCAACCTTTTGGAGGCCTTCGATCGCCTTGGCCGAGTCCTCACGGTCGATGAAAGCGGCATCCATGATCTTGCCCATGGTCCCGACGATGGGATCGTTCTCGAGTTCCTTCTTGCCCACCGACGTGTAGTTGTCGCTGACCAACCTTCCGGCGATCATCGGGTCCGCCTGATTGCGGTGGTTGAAGATGAACACTGCGGGCCGCTGCGCGGTCAGGTTCTCCTTGCCGAGAACCTGCAGGTTGATGCCGATGGTGTTCAGCAGGGTTCGCCCGAACATTGAGGTGAAGAAGTTGACGCCGGTCCGCTTGTTGCGGGTCAACAAACCGATGCCGACGGCTCCGGCCGCGATCGGCATCATCGTCGCGACTCCCGCCGCGGTGCGCAGCTGCGAGAGCGGGCTACTGCCGCTACGGCTGCTGAACCGCAGCACCGGCCACCCGCGTTTGGCGGCGACGCCGGCCATCTTGCCGGCCGGGTTCGTGGGGCGCGGATTGCCGACGAGGTACATCAGGGCAACGTCCTCGTCGCCGTCGGCGTAGAAGTAACTCTTGGATAGATCCACGCCATTCCCGCCGGCGAACTCTTGCACTGCGCGAGCTTTACCCGGCCCCCAGATGATCGGCCGCTGGACCTCGCCGGTGATCAGGCCGTCGTCGTCGGTCTCGAACCTATTGCTGAGGACGTTCTGGATACCGAGGAACCGTGCCACCGGCTCAACCTGCACCGTCAGTGCAGACGAGCTCAGCACGACTGTGTGACCGCGGGCCATGTGCGCTCGGACGAGCTCACGCATTTCCGGATAGATCCGACCGACGATCTTCTGCAAGAAAAGTCGCTCGGCCAATTCGTCGACATCGACGAGCGAGTTGCCCCGCAGCATCCGGGCTCCCTTACCGATCAGGTCCTCGAACTCGGAGCGGCCCAACTGGTGGTTGAGGCCTGCCTGCACCATGCCGATGAACTCGCCGACCGACATCTGGCCGCGCCGTATTCGGTCCTGCGTCATCACCACGCCGGTGAAGCCGGCGACGAGTGTGCCGTCGAGATCAAAGAATGCGCCGACCTTAGGACCGCGCGGGCTAGCTTCGATTTCCGCGACCGAACCCGGTAGACGCATCTGACCGTTCCCCGATGTCCCCGATTTCTCCGATGTCATTGCGTGGCACTTCCGTTATGTGAGATGGGACTAGATTGCTCGGCTGATTGCGCTGGCGCGGTGCCTGATTTCGCTGGCGCGGTGGTAAACGTCACCGGCGAAGCGCGGCCGTCGCCGCCGAGAGCGAGAACCTCGTCGAAGCCGTCCCGCAAGCAACTCGCAAGCAACTCCGGGTCGGTTACAGATGCCCTGTCGTAGCGCACGGTGATCGTGCAGTAACCGGACCGGGATATCAGCACGACCATCATCGCCACGCCCGGCAGCGGCCCGATCCCGTATTGCCGCAACACCTTCGCCCCGGCGATGTAGGTGTCGCCGGCGTAAACGGGCACATTGCTGGCCTGCACGTCGGAGTTCACGATTGACCCGGCTATGGATTCCAGCGCCGCGTCCGGTAGCAGGTTCACGACCGGCGCGATAGCTCCGACCATGTCGATGGCACGCTCGTCCCGCTTGCTTGTCATCTGCGATCGGATGTTCTTGATGCGAATCTCGGGATCGGACAGGCTGATCGGTGCCGCGAGGTTGACACCCGCGAACCTGTTTCCGCCAGCTGGATCTGCATCGGAGCGCAGATTCACCGGGACCGCCATCGGCAGGGTCTCGACGGGGATGCCCTTGGCCTGATGGTAGAGGCGCAGCGTGGCGCACAACCCGGCAAGGTATGCGTCGTTGATCGACCCGCCTGCAGCCTTGGCCGCGCGGTGCAGATCTCCGAACTTGATGTCGATGGCTTCGCTGCGGGAAGACAAGCTACGGCGGCGCAGCAACGGCGACGGGTCGGCGACAGGTCCGATCACCCGGGCGCCTGACATCGCGTAGTCGACGACACTGCCAAGCCGAGACGCTGGAGCTTGGACTACATGTCCCACCGCCTGCGCGGCACCGAACAAGATGCTGCGCACGCCGCCCACCACGGTGCCAGGCAGGCGGTTGATCCCCTTCCGCATCAGGTCGTTAGGCGACAGGTCGGATGGGATTGGAAGTGGTGCGGCGTCCTGCGCTGGCGGGTCACGCTCAAGGTCGTAGAGGTTGGCGAACATCTCGATGCTTCCGACACCGTCTGTTACCGCGTGGCTGAGGTGCACCATCAGTGCCGCCCGCCCGTTCTCCACCCCCTCGATGAGGGTTGCCGTCCACAGCGGACGGGCGATATCGAGCGGCGACTGCGCGGCAACCTCGGCGAGATCCATCACCTGGCGCAGGGTGCCCGGCTCCGGGACGCGCAGTCGGCGAAGATGGAAATCAAGGTTGAAGTCGGGGTCCACCACCCAGCGCGGCGCAGCGGTAGGCAGCGTCGGCGTCACGACCTTCTGCCGCAGCCGCAGCACCTTGCGCGAGGCGTTCTCGAAGCGGCTGCGGAAAACGCTCCAGTCCGGTGTGGTGTCGAGAAGTTCCAGCGTCATGATGCCCGAGCGGGTACGCGGATTGGCTTCACCGCGATGCAGGAGCTGGTCGAGCGCATTGAGTTCTTCCGGGAGTCCGGCCGCATCCAGGTCCGGCACTTTGCTCATAGCTCCACGCTAGTCGGCCGCGCTGAGACGCGGAGCAGCTTTTGTCGCTGTTGCAGCGCTCGTCGGTCGATTTCGTGTCGTCTCCCACCATCGATTTCGGAGCAACAGAGGACGTCCATCGGTCTGCGCGAGCTCCGCTAGGGTGGGTGCGCGCGGCCCCCGTAGCTCAGTGGATAGAGCAACCGCCTTCTAAGCGGTTGGTCGCAGGTTCGATCCCTGCCGGGGGCGCTGAGCAGCGGTGCCGAGGGCGCCAGGTCGGGTGAGCTCGCTGGACATCCATGCTGAGTGGCCAGAGAGCCAGTACGCCAATAGCGACATCGATCCCAGACGATGGCTGAATGACTAACTCAGGCAGACCCTGACAGCCTCGCTCGGCGTGCACCGCCATAATCCGCATATCGGAGCCGCTCTGATATCGCATTCGTCGGGTATGGCCCGTGCCCGGGATAGGTCAACTGAGCACATTCCATGGAAAGGTAGCGCGATGCTGCGACGCATCGGAGTATTGGCGACAGCTGTGATGGTCGTGCTCGGTAGCCCGGGACTCTCCTCGGCGGACAGCCGGAACGAACTGTGGCAGATCGTGCACGAGCAGTGCGTGGCCGACGAGATCGGCTCCGGTAACCCGGCCCCTTGCGTGTCGGTGGATCTCGACGAGGGAACGGATCGGGGTTACGCACTGTTGAAGGACGCTATCGGGGCCAGACAGTTCCTACTCGTTCCAACCATGCGGATCACTGGCATCGAGAGCGCCGACCTATTGGCCCCCGACGCGACGAACTATTTCGCAGCCGCCTGGCGCGCGAGGTCATTCACCGAGGCAGCCGCCGGCGGCGCGCTGCCGCGCGATTGGGTGAGCCTGGCGGTCAATTCAGCGTCGGCGCGCTCTCAAGACCAACTGCACATTCACATCGACTGCCTCAGATCGGACGTGCACGACGCCCTGCAGCGGTTCGCTGGCGATGTCGGCCCATCATGGACCCCCTTCCCGGTTCCACTGGCCGGAGATGACTATGGCGCGTTGGCCGTCGACGCCGAAAGCCTCGACACCGTCAATCCCTTCTCGGTGCTCCACGACGGGCTTAGTCGTCTCGGGTCCGATATGGGGCAACACAGCCTGGTCGTCGTCGGCACCGAGCGTGCAGACGGGACGCCGGGCTTCCTGATTCTCACCAATCTGGTTGCCACCGGCGCGGGGCAGGACATCGCGGCTGGCGGCGAGCACCTCCAGGATCACGATTCCTGCCCGGCGCCGCAGGCGTCGGCGCAGGCGCAGGCGTCGGCGCAGGCGTCGGCGCAGGCAGGAAAGTAATGGTGCGCCGCGGCGGAGGGCGCCAGCTGGAAGAACAGGGTGGCAGCTTCGAACTGTTTGGTTCGAGTCGGTCAGGTCGCGATGTTGAAGACCCACACTGCGAGCGTGGTGGTAGCCACGCTGATGAGCAGGATCGACACCAGGTTCAGCCAGATCCCGCCCCTGACCATGTCGCCGATGTTGACGTAGCCGGTGCCGTAGACGATGGCGTTGGGCGGTGTCGCCGCCGGGAGCATGAACGCCGACGTCGCCGCCAGTGCGACCGGGATCGTCAGCAGTAACGGATCCTGGCCGATGCCCACCGCGACCCCGCCGATGACCGGCAGGAACGTTGCCGCGGTGGCGGTGTTGCTCGTCAGCTCGGTCAGGAAGATCACCGCGGTCGTGATCACCCCCACCAGCAGCAGAATCGAGAGCCCCTTCAGACTCTGCGCCTGCGTACCGATCCACTCGGTGAGTCCCGAGGAACTGAACTGCGACGACAGCGCCAGGCCGCCCCCGAACAGCAACAGCACACCCCAGGGAAGTTGTACCGCAGTGGCCCAGTCGAGCAACCGCACGCCCAGTTTCGAGCCCGCCGGCAGGATGAAGAGCAGCAGCCCGGCGCCGACCGCGATACCGGCGTCGGAGATGGGAGGCTCCTCCCAGATGAGCGGGAACGATATCCAGCTGATCGCGGCCAGGGCGAAGATCACCACCACGCGCCGTTCGCCGCTGGAGGTGTCTCCAAGTTTGTCCAGCTCGTTGTCGAACAGCTCCTTGCCGCCGGGGATCTCGTCGATCTCCGGCTTGAATATGACCTTGGCCAACAGCAGCCAGGTGAGCACCAGCAGGACGGCGGCGAGCGGAAGTCCTAGCAGCATCCACTGGCCGAAGCCGATGCTGATGTTCTGCTCGTCCTGCAGGTAGCCCACGAGCAACGTGTTCGGCGGGGTGCCGATGATCGTCGCGAGGGAGCCGACCGAGGCAGCGTAGGCGATGCCCAACATCAGAGCCGTACCGAAGTTGGAACTCTTCACCTGCTGCTGGACATCACTCTCGCCGCCCT
>CAXMSM010000289.1:0-6583 GCA_964195655.1 uncultured Gammaproteobacteria bacterium
GACCGGGTACTGACATGCACCTGCGCGCCGTTGGCGATCAGCAGGCCCAGCCGGCGCCGGGCGACGGTTCCCCCTCCGACCACGACGACCTTCTTGCCGGTCAGTCGCACACCAACCAGATAGGCGTTCTCGGTCACCCGACGAGCTTAAATGTTGAGGCGGCGGCCACGAAGCGAGTGATCGCTTGCGGGTGGGCGGCGGGATGGGTGTGCAGGTAGCCGGCATGCACTCCGCCCTGCACGGCCCCGTCATCAACAACGCGGCCTGCCTGTCCGCTATAGCGCCATGCCGGCCGCCGGGTGCCTGTGAAGCGCACCGTCGTCCGGTGGAATTCGTGGCCGACCACGCGATCCCCCACGGAGTGCAGCGACGAATCCGCGACCGCGACCGCGTCGCGATACCCCAGCGTCAGCGTGTCGCAGAACGATGCTGATCCCGGCAACACGCCACACATCGGATGCCCGTCGAGGTCGTCGACCAGATAAGTCAGTCCAGCGCATTCGGCGTGTATCGGCGCGCCGCGTGCGGCCAGCGTGCCGATCTGACTGCGCACCAGGTCGTTGGCCGTCAGCTCGGTACCAAATTGTTCAGGGAATCCACCCGGCAATACCAGCGCCGATGTGCCGGAAGGCAACGGCTCATGCAGCGGGTCGAAGTCCACCACGCGCGCCCCCGCGGCCCGCAGCAACTCGCCACGTTCGGTGTAGCCAAAGCTGAACGCCTTCCCCGCGGCCAGCGCCACGATCACCGGGTCGTCTAAAGGTTCGGCCAGGAGAGGCTCGGCCGGCTCCGGCGTCCATGGTTCGTCGAGGACGCGGCTCGCCGCGACCGACGTCACAGCGTCCAGGTCGACGTGACGGGCAATCAACGACGTCATCGCTTCGACCGCTACGCCGGCGCGGCCGCCGTGCTCCACCGCAGTGACAAGACCGAGGTGCCGCGATGGCACCGTCAGCTCGTCAGTGCGGGGAATGGAACCCAACACCGCTACTCCGGCCTGTGCGCAGGCCTGGCGCAGCACTTCGTCGTGTCGCGCGGATCCGACGCGGTTGAGGATCACCCCGGCGAGACGCACGCTGGGGTCGTACGTCGCGAAGCCATGCAGCAGGGCTGCGACACTGTGACTCTGTCCGCGCGCGTCAACCACGAGGATCACGGGCGCGCCGAGCAGCGAGGCGACATGTGCGGTGGAGCCCCGGGCGGTGCCCGATGCGACTTGTGCGGCGGATCCGATACGCCCGTCGAACAGGCCCATGACACCTTCGACGACCGCGATATCGGCGCTGTCGCTGCCGTGCCGGTACAGCGGACCGATCAGCGCATCACCGACGAGCACCGGGTCGAGGTTGCGGCCGGGCCGGCCCGCGGCCAGCGCGTGATATCCCGGGTCGATAAAGTCCGGACCCACTTTGAATGGCGCCACCCGGCGGCGGGCCTGTCGCAGCGCACCGATCAGACCCGTTGCGACGGTGGTCTTTCCGCTGCCCGATGCCGGTGCGGCGATCACGACGGCCGGCGCACTCACCACGCCGTCACCACTCGATACCTTTCTGGCCCTTGCGACCAGCGTCCATGGGGTGCTTCACCTTGGTCATCTCGGTAACCAGGTCGGCGGCGTCCAGCAGAGCCGACGGTGCGTCGCGACCGGTGATCACCACATGCTGAGCACCCGGGCGATCGCGGAGTACCTCGACCACCTCCTCGACGTCGACCCACCCCCACTTAATGGGGTAGGTGAACTCGTCGAGCACATAGAAGTCATGGCGTTCTTCGGTCAATCGCCGCGCGATCTCGGCCCACCCGTCGGCAGCTGCGGTTGCGTGATCGGTCTCGGTTCCGGCTTTGCGCGACCACGACCAGCCAGAGCCCATCTTGTGCCATTCAACGGGTCCGCCGACGCCGCGCTCGTCATGCACCCGGCCCAGCTCGCGCAGCGCGACCTCCTCTCCGACTTTCCATTTGGCACTCTTGACGAACTGGAACACCCCTATGTCGAAGCCCTGGTTCCAGGCTCGCAGGGCCATCCCGAAGGCTGCTGTCGACTTGCCCTTGCCCGGCCCGGTGTGCACAGCCAGCAGCGGGGCGTTGCGCCGCGCCCTGGTCGTCAATCCGTCGCGAGGAACCCTCAGAGGTTGACCCTGAGGCATCGCATCACCACTTCCACAACAATCAGGCCGCGCCCCGGTCGGCCTGCACCTTGACCAGGGTGGTCAGGCTATCGGCCCGCAGCTGATCCAGCCGCACCGACGGCGCACTCAGATGCCCGGCCAGATCATCTGCCAAACCCAGCCGTACATAGGATGTTTCACAGTCGACGACAACGGCAGCCGTACCCTCGGCGACCAGCCGGGCTGCCGCGATGCGCGTACGGCCGAGCGGGTCGGGACCGCCGGTCGCGCGACCATCGGTGAGCACGACCACAAGGCTTCGGCGCGCACGGTCGCGGGCCCGCTCGCGCACCACCATGTCGCGGGCCGCCAGCAGTCCCTGCGCTAGCGGCGTTCTGCCGCCGGTGTCGAAGCGAGCCAACCTGCGACTGGCGATGTACACCGAAGATGTCGGGGGTAGCAACACCGAGGCGTCCTGTTGACGGAAGGTGATCACCGCGACTTTGTCCCTGCGCTGGTAGGCGTCACGGAGCAGCGACAATGTGGCACCGCTGACCGCCGACATGCGGTCACGGGCGGCCATAGAGCCGGATGCGTCAACCACGAAGATCACCAGGTTTCCCTCGCGGCCTTCTCGCACGGCACGTCGGACATCACCGACGTCAGGGCGTAGCCGCCCCGGCCGCGCCTTTCGTCCCGGCCGCGCCTTTCGTCCCGCTGCAGCCAGGAGCGTCGCGAACACATGCACGCCGTGACCGCCTTCGGACTCGGCGGCGGCGGAGACGACGGCACCTGTGCGATTGCGTGCACGCGAACGCCTTCCGGGCGCGCCCTGCCCGACCCCCGGCACGACGAGCGCCTTGGCGCGAAAAGCTGCCGAAGGTGCGCCGCTGGCCCGGTTCGAGTTCGCCGGCGACATCGGTTTCTGTTGCGCCGCTTGTCCGTCAGCCATCCCGTCCGGCACCGATTCGCCTCCGCCGGATGGGTCCGATTCGCCTCCGCCGGATGGGTCCGGTTCGCCTCCGCCGGATGGGTCCGGTTCGGGATCGGGTTCGGACCGGTCGTCCGCCGACTCGCCTGCCTGCTCCATCGCATCATCGAGACGGTCCTGATCCAGACCTGGGTCATCGAACGGGTCACGGCGGCGACGGTGGGGCAGCGCCAGTTCGGCGGCCACTCGGATGTCCTCCTCATCGACGGTGGCCTTTCCCAACCACGCCGCATGCGCCACCGCAGTGCGCGCAACCACCAGGTCGGCGCGCATTCCGTCGACGTCGAAGGCCGCACACAACGCCGCGATACGGCGTAACTCCTTGTCGGGCAACACCACTTCCGGCAGGAGTGCACGGGCTTGGGAAATGCGGGCAGCGAGTTCGGCATCCGCTCCGGCGTACCGCTGCGCGAACCGCGCCGGATCGGCCTCGTAGGCAAGTCGCGCACGGATCACTTCGGCCCGCACGTCGACATCGCGCGAGGCCCGAACCTCGACGGTGAGCCCAAACCGGTCGAGCAACTGCGGACGCAACTCCCCCTCTTCGGGGTTCATGGTGCCGATCAGTACGAACCGGGCGTCGTGGCTGTGTGACACACCGTCGCGCTCGATGTGCACCCGGCCCATCGCCGCCGCATCCAGCAGGACATCGACGAGATGATCGTGCAACAGATTGACCTCGTCGACGTACAACACGCCGCCGTGCGCCCTGGCCAGCAGGCCTGGGGAGAAAGCGTGCTCCCCGTCACGCAACACCTTCTGCAGGTCAAGCGACCCAACTACACGGTCCTCGGTTGCGCCGATCGGCAGTTCCACTAGGTGCCCGCCACCGCCGGACGCTTTGAACGCCGCAGTCAGGACCTGGGCCAGACCGCGGACGGCTGTCGACTTCGCCGTGCCTTTCTCCCCCCGGATCAGAACTCCCCCGATGTCGGGTCGTACCGCGCACAGCAGGAGCGCCAGCCGCAAGCGGTCGTGACCCACCACCGCACTGAACGGATAACTCGCTTGGGAAGGATTGGGCAGCGAAGGATTGGGCAGCGAAGGATTCGGATCAGTCATTGCTTCACCTCGGGGATGACATTCAGATCCTTAGCCCAGCTGCGCCGCAGCGCTGCTGTCATCCGGTGGCCACCGTCATGCGTTCGCTGCGGTCGATGAACACTCAGTGCCGACGGGCTCATCGAGCTTGAGCACCTTGGTGCCATGCGCCCATACTTTCTCGAAAAGCGCAGGCTCACTGACCAACTCGGTACCCAGCGAGGGGACCATTTCCTTGAGTTTTGGCAGCCAGCCCGGATACTGGTCCGGGAAGCAACGCTGCATGACGTCGAACATCGCGGGCACCGCGGTCGATGCACCCGGCGACGCGCCGAGTAGGCCGGCGATGCTGCCATCGGCGGCCGACAGCACGGTGGTGCCGAATTCCAGTACGCCACCCTTGCCCTTCGCCTTCCGGATCACTTGAACGCGCTGTCCCGCAACGTCAAGTACCCAATCGGAGTCAACTGCACCGGGGGCGAATTCACGAAGCGCATCCACCCGGGCGCCTTCACTCAGCAGCAGCTGACTGATCAGGTACTTCAGCAGACCCCCCTCGGTGAGCCCCACGCCCAGCATCGATATCAGGTTGTCCGGCTTGACTGACAGCGGCAGGTCAGTGATCTTGCCCTGCTTGAGGAACTTCGGCGACCAACCCGCGAACGGACCGAACAGCAGCCACGACTTTCCATTGATTACCCGGGTATCCAGATGCGGCACCGACATCGGGGGGGCCCCTAAAGGCGGCAACCCGTACACCTTGGCCTGATGCGCGGCGGTCAGCGCCGCGTTGCCGGTGATCAGGAATTCGCCGCCCACCGGGAAGCCGCCGAAGCCCTTGACCTCCTTGATACCTGCCTTCTGCAGCAGCGGCAGTGCGCCACCACCGGCGCCGACAAAGACGAATTTGGCATTGATTTTTCGGGTTGCCCCGGTACGCCGGTTTACGACCTTGACCGTCCACGTGCCGTCGGATCCCTGGCGCAGGTTGCGCACTTCGTGGCCGAACAACGTGGCCATTCCCCGCTGCGCGCCGAACCCGATCAACTGCTTTGACAACGAACCGAAGTCGACATCGGTGCCGTCCTGTGTCCAGTTCAGCGCCACCGGGTCGGAGAAATCGCGATCCTGTGCCATCAGCGGCAACCGGCGGGTGAACTCGTCGCGATCGTCGATGAATTCCATCGAGGCGAACAGCGGATTGCCGACCATCGCCTCATATCGCCGCTTGAGGTAGGCGACGTTCTCCGCCCCATGCGCGAAGCTGACGTGCGGGATCGGGTTGATGAAGCCACGCACATCCGGCAGCACCCCGTTCTCGACGGCGTAAGTCCAGAACTGGCGCGACACCTGGAACTGCTCGTTGACGTGGACTGCCTTGGTGATGTCGATGGAACCGTCGGGCCGCTCCGGGGTGTAGTTCAACTCACACAGTGCCGAATGGCCGGTGCCTGCGTTGTTCCACGGGTCGCTGCTCTCCGCGGCTGCGCCGTCGAGGCGTTCGACCAAGGTCATCGACCAGTCGGGCTCCAGCAAGCGCAGCAGCGCGCAGAGCGTGGCACTCATGATGCCTGCCCCTACCAGCAGGACGTCGGTCTTCTCTGGTTCAGACACGTTTCGTTGGTCCTTCGTGGTCGCTGACCGTTGATCACGGCTTACCGGATGTTTAGGTTATCCCGAGGCGGTCGGTCGCAGTGTGCGGACCGCTGCACACGGCTCCTCAACCCCGCTACTCGGCATTAGGGTGGCTGTCGTGTCTGGATGGGAGCCCGACGTGCTGCCCGGATATTGGCAGCGCACGTTCGCGCTCGGTCCCGATCCGGACGGCGAAGGCGAACTCGAAGCGACACTGGTCCGCCGCGGGGCGCCGGACCCATCGGCCGGCCACGCAGTGGTGATGGTGCATGGATTCACCGACTACTTCTTCAACACCGAGCTGGCGGATCGTTTTTCCGCCCGCGGGATTGCACCCTATGCACTGGACCTGCACAAATGCGGACGTTCCCACCGCGACGGCCAGACCCCCCACTTCACCACGAACCTGGCCCGCTACGACGCTGAACTAGAACGGGCGCTGGACACCATCGCCGCGGAGTGCGACGCGCAGGTGTTGATCTACGGCCACTCGGCCGGCGGTCTGGTGGTCTCGCTCTGGCTCGATCGGCGGCGCCGCGCTGCCACCGCAGACAAGGGCGTATCGGGACTGATTCTCAATAGCCCGTGGCTGGACCTGCAAGGACACCCGCTGCTTCGGATGCCACCCACCGCGGCGAAGATCCTCGCCATGGGTCGACTCCGCAAGCAGACGGTGGTGCGTCAACCCACCGAAGGTGGCTACGGCATCACCCTGCACCGCGACTACCACGGTGAGTTCGACTATGACCTGAGGTGGAAACCGATCGGGGGCTTCCCCGTCACATTCGGCTGGATTCACGCGATCAGA
>CAXMSM010000290.1:0-7329 GCA_964195655.1 uncultured Gammaproteobacteria bacterium
AGGACCTACGCGGCGGCGAGCAAGTGGGCCGGATTAGTCAAAGTCATCTCGCGGCGCCATCACAGCGACGGCAGTTACGGCGCGCCAGGTGGCGGGGGCACGGCCACCGGTTGCTGCTGGTCGTCACCGATGCCGGCAAGCCGATCCCGAACTCGCTGCAAAAGGCCCGTGGGTTCCAGTGGTGCCGGCGGCGGAAAGGCGGCGACGTCAGGCTGCGGCAGTGTTGCTTCCGCTATCGGTGCTTCCCGGGAAATCTGCCGGGCGTCCGGGACAGGTTCGAGGTCAGGAGCCGGGACCTGCACTACTTCCGGTACAGATACTTCCGGGATAGATAGAGGTGCTGCCTCGGGTATCGGGGCTACCGGCTGCAGTGGCGCGGGTGCAGCATCACGGACCGCGGCGGGAGTCTGGGCGGACACATCGGCGGCCGGACGGGCCTGCGACACGGACCGCTCGGGGGCGGCCTGCAAGGCCAGCGCGGCGGAGGCCGACGCCACGAATGTGACGACTCCGGCGGCCAAGATGGCCGCCGGGCCCACCTGCGCAAGCCGGCGGCCTTTATCTCGGACAGTGGCGGACTGCCCGGTGTCGGCAGTGACTACATCCCTGACAGCTGCATCCTTGACAGCGGTGCCGAACCCGAAATCCCCGTTCTGCGCGCATGCCAACGCCGCGCCGCGCGCCAGCGCGAGCTGCGACTCGGCGGGGGTGAACACGGGCACCGACAGGGCTTCCTCGAGGACGGGTAGCAATCCGTCCAGATTCTCGGCGGAGCCGACCAGCACGAGGGCTTCGGGCTGCCAGTCCGCCTTGGTGAACACCGCGCTCAACCAGCCGACGAGATCCTCTTCGGTGACGACGGTGTGGTTGACCGCGGTCTGCACCGCGCCTTCATCGGTCTGTACGACCAGCGCGATGAGTTGTTCGGGTTCGATGACGCAGACCGCTGTGGTCCGATATCCCGCCACCTCGGAAATGCCCCGGGCAAGCGCATCGGTGGCCTCTGATAGCCGAACCGGGACGATGTTGTCGAAACCGGAATCGCTCAGTGACTTCAGAAGCAGTGAAGCCTCGGCGTCGGCCTCGTCGCTCCAGGTCACGGCGATGGAATGTACGCGGTGTCCACGGCTCGCGGCGATCGCCTCAGCGCGCAACACCGCCGCAGCTGCCTGTTCGGACGTCTGAAGTGCGCTCCACGATCCGCTGGCTTCGATATCGAACTCTCCACCGTCTATCGCTAGGTCGTCCTGTCCCTGCACTACAACCAGCCCGACCGCAGACGGTGTCATCGATAAACCAAGTACCGCGTCCACAACACACTCCTTTGGCGCCGACGATCCTCTGACGGGCGAATGCGACTCAATCCCGCGAGACCCTACCCGTTACCTCCCTGTAACCCGTAACCGGGAAGAGCACACCAGTTGAATCAGCTGGGTGATTTCTCGGCGAGAATCTCCAGGAGCATCCGTGGTTCGATGTTCCCGCCGGACAGGATCACCACGGTGGGTCCCGACGGTGTCGAGCCTCGACGGTAGGCGGCCAACGTCACTGCGCCGCTCGGTTCGCTGACCAGATGGGCATGATTTGCCAACTCGCTTACCGCAGAGCGGATCTCATCTTCGGACACGGTAATCATTCCGTCTAGGACTCGCTGCAGATGCGCGAACGTGAGATCTGATGGCTGTGAGCGCAAGCCGTCGGCGATCGTGCGGTTGCGCTCCTCGACCGGCCAATCCACCCGGTGGCCCCGGGACAAGCCGTCGGCTGTGTCGGCGGCGAGTTCAGGCTCGACCCCGAATATCTTCGCCTGCGGGCACAGCGCCCTGATCGCCACGCCGATTCCTGATGCAAGTCCGCCGCCACTGACCGGAATCAGAATGTTGCACACCAAGGGCAGGTCAGCCGCTATTTCCAGACCGATGGTGCCCTGCCCGGCGATTACATCGCGATGGTCGAAGGGTGGAATCATCACGCCGCCGGTCTCGGCCACGATCCGGGCAGCGACGGTTTCCCGTTCGCCCGCCGCGCACAGCACGACGTTCGCTCCGTACTCGCGGGTCGCATGCACCTTGACGTTCGGGGTTTCCTCGGGCATCACGATGTGGGCGGGCAATCGGTAGGCGGCTGCCGCGTAGGCCACCGCCTGGGCGTGGTTGCCGCTGGAATACGTGACGACTGCGGCCGGCTTCGTGCCGGCTGCAAGCGTGGCAGCGATGGCGTTGAAGGCGCCCCGCGCCTTGAACGCGCCGATAGGTTGCAGGTTCTCGGGTTTGATCCAGAGTGGCCGATCGGCGTCGCCGCGCCGCGCGGCCAGCAGTGGAGTGCGCACGACATGGGGCCGGATCCGCTCGGCAGCCGCGCGGATGTCGTCGATGGTCACAAGCCTCATGGCCTGAGTCTCATATAGTCCGGCCACCATTGCCCAGTTGCGATCGTCTGTGTGCGGGTCCGCGGCGATCTGAGATTCGCCGATGGCAATAGCTAGGGTGATCGCTGTGAGCGCGTTTTCGCTGCCGATCGTGCCCCGCTACGCCGAGGTCGACCAACAGGGCGTGGTGTCGACCCAGGACTGGAAGAAACGGCCGATTCCCCGGGTACTGCGGGACGCATTGAGTGCTTCTTCGGCGAGCTGATATTTGAGCCGCTCGGCGACTCGGTGACCGGTACTGTCTTTTCGCGGGCCGCGATCACGATCATCGCCGCGAGATTCCCCCGGGAATGGCGGAGCAACTTGACCTGGCCCACGCCGGTCTGGCGTCATTCGGTCACCGTCCCATTCTGACCGAGGTCGAACAACTCGATGCGTGGAAACCGGACGTGGCCATCGTCGGCGCCCCCTTCGACATCGGGACCACCAATCGGCCGGGCGCGCAATCGTCCAGGTCGGTCTGCGCGGATATTGGCCACCCCAGGACACGTTCGAGTGGATGCTCGAGCAAGGCATGACGTGGCACACCATGCAGGAAATCTGGGAGCGCGGCTTCAAGGACATCGTGCGGGACGCAGTCGGCGAAGCCCTTGCGAAAGCCGACAAACTCTACGTTTCGGTCGACATCGATGTGCTCGATCCGGCGTATGCACCGGGCACGGGTACCCCGGAACCCGGCGGCATCGCGAGCGTGGACCTGCTGCGTATGGTTCGTCAACTGTGCATCGAGCACGATGTCGTCGGCGTAGACGTCGTTGAGGTGGCACCGGCTTACGATCACGCCGAACTGACGGTCAACGCCGCCCACCAGGTGGTGTTCGAGGCACTTGCGGGGATGGCCGCCCGGCGCAGGGATGCGGCCCAGGCTGAGCCGGGGCACCCCGCGCGCTCGTATCGGGACATAAAACGGTAGTAGACCGCGCCGGATTGAGAACAATCTCGAAACCTACTTTGTTGGAGTGCTTTTCGGCGTCCTTCGACCTAACATGGAATTCGCACGTAGTTGAGCGTGAGAGGAGCATGGCAATGCAGGGTTCGGTGACGGTCTCGATGGCGGCACCCGCGGAACGGATCTGGGAGCTGATCGCCGACGTCCGCAACACAGGAAAGTTCTCGCCGGAGACGTTCGAGGCGGAATGGCTTGACGGCGCTACCGGCCCAGCGCTGGGCGCGCGCTTCCGTGGACATGTGCGGCGCAACGAGATTGGTCCGGTCTACTGGACGATATGCCGGGTCACCGCCTGCGACCCCGGCCGCGAGTTCGGATTCGAGGTGCTCGTCGGTGATCGGGCGGTCAATAATTGGCACTATCGGTTGGCGCCGTCAGGTCCGGTCATCGAAGTTACGGAGTCGTTCCGCCTGAACCAGAATCCACTGATGTCGCTTTATTCGGCGCTGGGGGGACAGCTGCGGCAACGCCGCAACATTCGGGACATGCGTAAGACCCTTGAGCGCATCAAGGCAGTCGTAGAGGACTGATTATCGGGGGTCACGAAGCCGGTCTATAGGGCTACGCTGGGCGGGTATGGCCAAGAAAATCGGTGTCACCCGAACCAATGGCATCGCTCCGCCCGAGCTTCGGATATCCGACATTGACCTGGGAACGTGGGACTTCTGGGGCTTCAACGACGATATCCGCGACGGCGCATTCGCCACGCTTCGCCGCGAAGCGCCGATTACGTTCCACGAGGCATTCGTTATCAACGCTGGTGCCGAGGTCGCCGGGCACTGGGCGATCACCCGGTACGACGACGTGTTCTACGCCAGCCGACATCCCGAGATCTTCAGCTCAGCGCTAGGCATCACCATCGGTGACCAGACCTCCGAGCTCAACGAGTACTTCGGTTCCATGATCGCGATGGACGACCCGCGACACAGCCGACTACGCAACATCGTCCGCAGCGCGTTCACTCCGAGAGTGCTGGCGCTCATCGAGGATTCGGTGCGGCGACGCGCACGACGCCTGGTCGAGGAGATGGTCGCCGCCCATCCCGACGGGCTCGGTGAATTGGTTTCGGAGCTGGCCGGTCCGCTGCCGCTGCAGGTCATCTGCGACATGATGGGCATCCCTGAGCAGGACCATGCCCGGATCTTTCATTGGACGAACGTGATCTTGGGCTTTGGTGACCCCGGCATCGCCACCGATTTCGACGATTTCGTCTCGGTCGCTACGGCGATCGGCGCGTACGCCAAACAGCTCGCTGAGGACCGCAGGGAGCGGCCGGGTGACGACCTGACGACCAGCCTGGTCGAGGCGCAGCTCGACGGAGAGCAGCTGAGCTCGGCCGAGGTGGCCTCGTTCTTCATCCTGTTGGTGGTCGCGGGCAACGAGACCACTCGCAACGCGATCAGCCACGGTGTGCTCGCGCTCAGCCGGTATCCTGAACAGCGCGAACGGTGGTTCTCGGACTACCGCGCAGTGGCGCCGACGGCGGTCGAGGAGATCGTACGGTGGGCCTCCCCCGTCGCGTACATGCGTCGCACCCTGACCCGCGATACGGAGCTGGACGGCGTGAGAATGGCTGCCGGAGACAAGGTCACGTTGTGGTACAGCTCAGCCAATCGCGACGAGTCCAAGTTCGCCGATCCGTGGGTGTTCGACGTTCGCCGGCATCCGAACCCGCATTTGGGGTTCGGCGGCGGCGGTGCCCATTTCTGCCTCGGTGCCAACCTCGCGCGCCGTGAGATCACCGTGGCGTTCGAGGAACTCCACCGTCGGGTTCCCGACATTCATGCGACCGAGGAACCCGATCGGTTGCATTCTGCCTTCATTCACGGGATCAAACGGCTGCCGGTGACCTGGAGCGTTTAGCTCCGCGGGTCTCTACAGCGTGGCGGCGATGGGCCCGCGCTCGTCGCAGTACTTCTGCGGCGGATTTCCCTTGTTCGCGCATCCGCGGCCGGTCGAAGTGTAGGTGGTGCCCGGGCGGTAGGGCTGGAAGAACACCTGCGCAGGCAGGATCCCGCGGCCTTTCGAGCACTGCCCTGGGCCATCGTTGCCCTGCATCTGGATGCACGCCACCGTCTGGAAGGTGACCGCCCCGTCGCATGCCCCCACGGTGACCGTTGCGGTCACAACGTCGGTTCCCGACACGTTCACCACGCTGGGTGCGGTCAGGTTGTAGTTGCAAACTGGCTCAGCTGGGTCAGCTGGCTGGGCGCCAGCGACCGCTGAGGTCGAGCCGAGAACCAGCGTTGTGGCCGCCAAGACGGCGAACGTCCTAAACATCCCTGGATGGTAGATCACGGCGGGGCGTGTTTTTCGGGCAATGAGCAGCAATTGGCTCAACGAGCTCGTACTGACCGCCGGTGTCGCCCTCGATCGAGTTCACCGGGAATCGAGTTCACCGGGTATCGAGTTCACCGCAGAAGCCCAGCACCGCGGCAATCGCGGAACCGCGCAGTATTGCGTCGCTGCAGTTCACATGCTGTAGTAGACAGTCAGAACAATCTGTTCACAGATTTCTTTGACGCCCGCCAGCGTGGGCGAGTCGATTGGGCTTTGAAACTCGATTGGGCTTTGAAACTCGATTGGGCATTGAAAGTGGATTGGGAGATATGAACACCGAGGTGAGTTACGACACGATCATCCGCAACGGCCGTTGGTTCGATGGCACCGGCGCGCCGTCGGCGGTGCGCACCCTCGGCATCCGAGACGGGCATGTCGTTGCCATCACACCCGGCGACCTCGACGAGACCGACTGCCCACAGGTGATCGATGCCGGCGGCAAGTGGGTGTTGCCCGGCATGCTCGATATCCACACCCACTACGACGTCGAGGTCCTGGGCGGGCCGGCACTCGCGGAATCGCTGCGGCACGGCGTGACCACCGTGATGCTCGGATCGTGCTCGCTGTCGACGGTTTACGTGGATGGGCTAGACGCCGGAGACATCTTCGGCCGTGTCGAAGCGATCCCCCGCGAGCACGTTATCGATGCCGTGGACCAACACAAGAACTGGACCAACGGCGAGGAGTACATCGCTGCGCTGGAATCACGCCCTCTCGGACCCAACCTCGCTGCATTCATCGGCCACTCCGACATGCGCGCCGCGACGATGGGTCTGGATCGCGCCACCCGTGAGAACGTGCGTCCGACCAAGAGAGAACAGGCGGAGATGGAGCACATGCTCACCGAGGCGCTGCGTGCCGGCTTCGTCGGAATGTCGTCCCAGCAACTGCTTTTCGACAAACTAGACGGAGAGGTATGCCGCTCACGAACCTTGCCGTCGACCTATGCGAAACCGCGCGAGTTGCGCCGGCTGAAATCGCTGCTGCGCCGCTCTGGCCGGATCCTGCAGTCCGGGCCCGACATCGAGAACCCGGTCAACGTGGCCTCGCAGGTCGTCCAGTCGCTCGGCGTCATCCGCAACCCCCTCAAGACCAGCCTGCTGTCCGCCGCAGACGTCAAGTCCAACCCGCTCGCGGTGAAGCTGATGGGACCCGCTGCCAGGCTTATCAACCGGATGGGTGGGAACTTCCGCTGGCAGCACTTGCCTGTGCCGTTCGAGGTCTACGCCGACGGCATTGACCTTGTCGTCTTCGAGGAGCTCGGAGCCGGCGCTGCCGCTCTCCATCTGCGAGACGAGATGGAGCGCAACGAATTATTGCGGGACGAATCCTACCGCCGACGGTTCCGCAAGGAGTATGAGAGCAAGTTCAGTATGCGTGTGTGGCATCGCGACTTCTTCGACGCCGAGATCGTCGGTTGCCCCGATGAGTCGCTGATCGGAAAGTCCTTCGGGCAGGTGGGCCGCGACCGCGGCGGCGCGCACCCGGTCGATACATTCCTCGATCTGGTCCTCGAACACGGTCGCGGGCTGCGATGGCGCACGACGATCTCCAACCACCGCCCGGAAGTGCTGAAGAAACTCGCCCGCGTCTCCGGTATCCAAATGGGATT
>CAXMSM010000291.1:0-12005 GCA_964195655.1 uncultured Gammaproteobacteria bacterium
CATCGCAGAACCGGGGCCGTGTTCACCGTCGTGCCAGCGCTGCGCGGCATCACTGCGACCCCATCGGCCCAGAACCTGAGAGCGGCCGAGCCCGACCTCGGCGGCAACCTCATCGACCTCCGGGTCGCCGGAGGCCATGTAGCCCGGCACCAGGCGAGGATCGTCGGCCAGCGGCGCAAGTAGATCACCCGGCCCCAGGTCGCCCGGACGAACCCGCTGGTCCCAAGGCACCCATTCGGGTGCGAGCAGCGCGGTGGGGCCTGGTACGAGCACCACTTCGCTGATGGTGGCCTGGGCCGCTCCGGGGCAAGCGGCGACGACGACAGCCCATTGCCAGCCACGGTAGCCGGGCAACTCAGCCCGGAAGCGGTGGGTGGCCGCAGCCGGATCCTCGAATCCGGCGCCGAGGTACTCCCCGACGGTGTCCTCGCCACTGATCTCTACGATCGCGGCGCGGGCTTCGTCGACGGCGCCCTTCAGCACCGCGGCCAAACCTGGCGCGATGTCGGCTGCCACGGGCGCAGGAGCCGCCAAGTCCAATGCCAAGTCCAATGCGGGGTCTGGTGCTGGGCCCGTCTCCAGCTGCTGTTGATCGGGTTCAGTCATGCTGTCCATCACCTCCAATCTTGCCCGACGGGAACAAGGTGTAGCCACACCGGCCGCCTGCGCGCCCCCTGTCGTCCACATGGGGGAGAATCGACGAGTGACCGGACCGCGGCGTGACCACTGGGATCCTGGCGGTCAGCCTGATGAACGCTACTACCCGCCGCGCCCACCTGCGAGCGAACACCCCGGTATGGCCAATTACCCGAGCGACCCGGCATGGAGACCAGGCCACCGCACGGTGCGCCGACCCGCCCCGTCAAACCAGAGTGCCAACCGATGGCTGCCACCACTGGACGACAACGCCCGCCATGGTGGAGCACCGCATGACGAATTCGACCAGACTTGGGGTCGACTAGGCGACGGCGACGGCGACGGCGACGGCGAAAAGGTGACAGTGACGCGAGCGGCCGCGCAGCGCAGTCGTGAAATGGGCACCCGGATGTATGACCTCGTGCACCGGGCCGCCACCGCCGACGGTGCGGACAAGTCGGGACTGACGGCGTTGACATGGCCTGTCGTCGCGAACTTCGCAGTGGATGCAGCGATGGCCGTGGCGCTTGCCAATACCTTGTTCTTCGCGGCCGCCACCGGTGAGAGCAAGGGCAAAGTTGCGCTGTATCTACTCATCACCATCGCTCCTTTCGCGGTCATCGCGCCGCTGATCGGTCCGGCGCTGGACCGGCTACAGCACGGCCGGCGCGTCGCGTTGGCCGCCTCTTTTGTCATACGCGCTGTTCTGGCCGTGGTACTGATCGCCAACTATGACGGTGCCACCGGGAGCTTCCCGTTGTGGGTGCTTTACCCGTGCGCACTCGGAATGATGGTGTTGTCGAAATCTTTTTCGGTGCTGCGCGGCGCCGTGACGCCACGAGTGTTGCCGCCGACGATCGACCTGGTGCGGGTCAATTCTCGGCTGACCACGTTCGGGCTGCTGGGCGGGACCATGATCGGTGGCGGTATCGCGGCGGCGTCCGAGTGGGGATTCAACCTCTTCCAAATGCCGGGCGCGCTGTACGTTGTGGTGGCGGCGACGGTCGCCGGGGCCGTCTTGGCGATGCAGATCCCGAAGTGGGTCGAGGTCACCGAAGGTGAGATCCCCACCACCCTCAGCTACCACGGCGGGGACGAGGAGCTGCGCCGCCATCCCGAACCGGCCAGCAGGACGGCGAAAACTCGGCAACCTTTGGGCCGCAACATCATCACTGCGCTGTGGGGCAACTGCACCGTCAAAGTGATGGTCGGCTTCCTGTTCCTGTATCCGGCGTTCGTAGCCAAGGCGAAGGACGCAGACGGGTGGGAGCAGCTACGCATCCTGGGGCTGATCGGCGCGGCTGCGGCCGTCGGCAACTTCGCAGGCAATTTCACCGCCGCGCGCCTCACCCTCGGGCACCCGGCGCGATTGGTGGTGCGTAGCGCGATGGCGGTCACCGCAGTGGCGCTGGCGACCGCAGTGACCGGCAATCTACTGGTCGCCGGCGCGGCCACCCTGGTTACAGCAGGCGCCAGCGCGATCGCCAAAGCGTCCCTGGACGCTTCTCTGCAAGACGACCTGCCTGAGGCGTCGCGGGCATCGGCGTTCGGCCGATCAGAATCGTTGCTGCAGTTGGCCTGGGTCGCTGGCGGCGCCACTGGCGTGTTGATCTACACCGATCTGTGGGCGGGGTTCACCACAATCACCGCGATCTTGATTCTCGGCCTAGCCCAAACGATCGTGAGCTACCGCGGAGAGTCATTGATCCCTGGGTTGGGCGGGAACCGTCCGGTGCTGGCCCAGCAGGAAGATGCGCGGACGGATATGACGGCGGTGGTGCCCAAGTGAAACGTGTCGTCGCCGCTCTCGCAGCTGTGGCTCTGCTTGCGTCCATCGGTACGGGGGTGCTGGTGTGGCGGCTGACCAGCGACCACACACCCCAACTGCCAGAGATCTCCACGTATTCGCACGGACACCTGGCGCACGTGGGGCCCTTCCGGATCTGTGAGGTGTTCAATCCGACCGATTGCACGATGCCCGGAGATCAGGGTGAGTTGCCGGTGAACAGCCGCTACCCAGTCCAGCTGTCGGTGCCTTCGGCCATCGCGCGGGCACCTTGGGTGCTGCTGCGCGCCTACGAGGACGGTGACCTCATCGAGGAGTTCCGACCCGACAGCAGGCTGGCCGTGACGATTCCGACTGTCGACCCGCAGCGCGGCCGGCTCATCGGGATCGTCGTGCAGTTGCCGACGCTGGTGCGCGACGAGGCGGGCAACGAGTTCCCGGTGCCGCACGCCGAATGGTCGGTGCGCACGGTGTGGAGCTAGCCGTGTCGACTGAGTGACCTTCTGGTATTGAGAGCTTGCATTAGCCTGGTATTTAGAGCTTGCATTGGCGTCGCCAGGATTGCCGCACGACGCGGATAAAAAAACAGTTAGGGCAGAATCATGGGAACACTCTCGCGGCTGTGCGTGGTTCTCGCGCTCGCCTTCTTCGCCGTCGGCTGCGGGCACGAGGACAACTCGATAACCCAACCAGAGTCCACGACTACCCCAACGGAATCCCACGGCGGAACGGGAGGCCAGGGCGGCGCTGGCGGTAAAGGCGGCGCAGGCGGGAAGAGCGGAACGGGAGGCCAGGGCGGCGCTGGCGGTAAAGGCGGAGCTGGCGGGCAAGGCGGAGCTGGGGGCGCAGGAGGCCGGGGCGGAACCCCGGGTGCAGGCGGAGCAGGCGGTGCTCCGGGGCAAGGCGGAACCCCGGGAGAACCGGGGCAACCTGGCCAACCTGGCCAACCAGGACAGCCCGGCTGTGACCCATTGGACACGAGCTGCGTGCAGGGAGACTAGCGACACAGCCCGAATCTCGAACACCCGCGCAGTTTCAGTGCCGCCTCGGACTCAGGCGTCAAGCTCCTGAGCGACGGCCTTCACCACCTCGGAGACCCGGCGGGCCACTTTGCGGTCCGGGTAGCGACCCTTGCGAAGCTCTGGCTGAACCGTGCTCTCCAACAGCGTGATCATGTCCTCGACCATGCCGTGCAACTCGTCTGGAGTGTGCTTGTGCTCAGCGGCCGCAGCTTCTCGACGGGTCCTGGTCAAACTCGGCGGCGGGTCAATCAGCTTCAGGCTCAGCGCCTGCGGCCCGCGACGGCCCGCAGCCACCCCGAACTCCACGCGCTGCCCCGCCTTGAGACCCTCCACGCCGGCGGGCAATGCCGAGGACCGCACATAGACGTCTTCGCCCTCTTCCTGCGAGAGGAATCCGAAGCCCTTCTCGGTGTCGTACCACTTCACCTTGCCGGTCGGCACTGGTCTCACCTGCTTGTCTATCTGAAGCCAATAAAGTCTGGACGTTTTGGTACATAGCTAACGCGCCCCGCCTGCGCCGGGACGCGCTCGAACAGATTCTACTCAGACGCCCCCGCGGCCAGCATCCCCTTTGTCGGTAGGCTGCAATCACCGTCGGAGGAAGAAGATGCGACTCGTACTCAATGTGATCTGGTTGATCTTCGGCGGTCTCTGGCTCGCGCTGGGTTATCTCCTCGCCGCGCTCATCTGCTTCATCTTGATCATCACCATCCCGTTCGGGTTCGCGTCCTTACGCATCGCGGCGTATGCGCTGTGGCCGTTCGGTCGCACGATCGTCGACAAGCCCGGCACCCGCCCCGGCGCGCTGATCGGCAACATCATCTGGGTCGTCTTCTTCGGCATCTGGCTGGCCATCGGCCACATCGTCAGCGCGGCCGCGCTGGCCGTCACGATCATTGGCATCCCGTTGGCGTTGGCCGACCTCAAGATGATTCCGGTGTCGCTGATGCCCCTGGGCAAGGAGATCGTGCCGGTCGACTCGCTCAACATGCCTGCCGGAAGCCCGTCGTGACGGTCGTCGCGCTCGGTATGCCCTCAGCGCGCCACCTCCCATCCCCCGCACCTGTCGACGGTCCTATGGTCGATACCTTCGGGCGGGTCGCCACCGACCTGCGGGTGTCGCTGACCGATCTATGTAATCTGCGCTGCACCTATTGCATGCCCGCCGAGGGCCTCGACTGGTTGCCCGCTGACCAGAAGCTGCGGCCCGCCGAACTCGCCCAGCTGCTGCGCATCGCGGTCACCCGGCTGGGCATCACCAGCGTCCGATTCACCGGAGGTGAGCCCCTGGTGGTCCCCCATCTCGAGGACGTCATCGCGAAGACGGCGGCGTTGCACCCACGCCCGGAGATCACGCTGACCACAAACGGGATCGGTTTGGCGCAGCGTGCCGTCGCGCTCAAGGCGGCGGGCCTCGACCGAATCAACGTATCCCTGGACACCGTCGACGCCGCTCACTTCGCGGCCATCACCCGCCGCGACCGGTTGGCCGACGTGCTGGCCGGACTCCGCGCCGCCAGCGTCGCAGGGCTGAGACCGGTGAAGGTGAACGCTGTGCTCGATCCGGAGACGGGCCTCGAGGATGCGGTGAATCTGCTGCGCTTCTGCCTCGACCACGGCTACCAGTTGCGGATTATCGAACAGATGCCGCTGGACGCTGGTCACTCGTGGCAGCGAGACCGCGCTATCGGCGCTAGCGACGTACTGAGCACGCTGCAACGTCATTTCACGCTGACCCCCGACCCAACTCCGCGTGGTTCAGCACCGGCACAGCTGTGGCAGGTTTCCTCAGCCGGGGATGGCGCGCAGGTGATCGGCCAGGTCGGCATCATCGCGTCGGTCTCCCAGGCGTTCTGTTCGGCGTGTGACCGGACCAGGCTCACCGCTGACGGACAAGTCCGCAACTGCCTGTTCGCACGCGAGGAGACCGATCTGCGCGCACTGCTGCGCGCCGGCGCGAACGACGACGCTCTGGAGGCAGCGTGGCGGGCCGCGATGTGGGCCAAGGCGGCGGGGCACGGCATCAACGACCCCGATTTCGTCCAGCCAGATCGCCCGATGAGCGCGATCGGCGGCTAGGAGTTGCGGGCGCAATGCGGGCCGCGGGTCACCGTCCGTTACTTCGCCGCAGCGCGTGCCGCAGCAGGCACGGAGGCCGAGACGATCAACCTGGCCCGCGGCGCTACCGTGACGGAACTGCTTGACGCGCTTAAGGCGCGCGATGCCGGCCTCGCGAAAGTTCTCCTCCGCTGTTCCTACTTATGCGACGGAGTTGCGGTGCGGGACACCGGAATGACGCTCGACGACGCCCAGACGATCGACGTGCTTCCCCCGTTTGCGGGTGGCTAGGCGGGGCTAAACGACCCCCAATTCAGTGATTTACGTCACATCACGAAATGGTCACAAGATGGCTACGGCACGATAGCGGTGGGCCGCACCTGCAGGAACAACGGACTTTCCTGGCGTTTTAGAGTTTTTTTAAGGTTTGCCGGGGCCGGAACTGCCAAAGGGGTCACGAGGTGACGGGACTCCGGCGAGCCATTACCGTCTTGCTCAGGCCGTCGACCCCCCAATCCGACCGGCCCGCCGGGTGACCAACAGCGCCGAACTCCATCCGTTGGTACCCGGGGACAACGAGAAACAAACTGGATGGAGGCGGGGGACCCACTAGGTCCACCGAACTATCAGAGACCTGGAGCCGCTTCTGGCTCCTAGGGTTAAGCCATCTTCGTTTCGACGATGCTGGCCGGGCTACCTCTCCAGCCCGAACCCGACAGCTGACCTCGTGGGCGCCTCAGAGAGGACACACACTTATGAGCGCACGGCATCGCAAGCCCACATCTTCAGCAGTAAACGTCGCCAAGATCGCCGTCACCGGCGTCGTCATCGGTGGCGGCACCCTCGGCCTGGCCGCTCACGCGGGCGCAGCAACCGATGGCGAGTGGGACCGGGTCGCCGGATGCGAATCCGGCGGCAACTGGGCCATCAACACCGGCAACGGCTACCACGGCGGCCTGCAATTCTCACCGGGCACCTGGTCCGGCCACGGCGGTGGGGAATACGCACTGGTTGCCTACCAGGCCTCCAAGGAAGAGCAGATCGCCGTCGCCGAACGCGTCTTGGCATCCCAGGGCAAGGGCGCGTGGCCGTCGTGCGGCGGACCGCTGTCGGCTGCGACGCCACGCAACCTGGACAACGATGAGCCCGAGCCCTTCGCCGCGGCTGGCGTGAACGGCGAGCTGCCGCCCCCGCCGCCGTTCGATCCGTTCGCACCTCCGCCTCCGCCAGCACCAGCCGACGCTTTGTCGGCGCCGCTGCCCGAGGCCCTGCCTCCAGCCCCCGAGGCCCTGCCTCCAGCCCCTGAGGCCCTGCCTCCCGCGCCCATGCCCATGGACGCGCCGCTGCCGGCACCGGCTCCTGAAGCGCTCCCCCCCGCGCCCATGCCTATGGACGCACCGCTGCCCGCACCGATTGACGCGCCTCCGGTTGAGATGATCGTCACCGCTACAAGCTGGCACGCCGACCTACCACTGCAGCCCATGCCCGGCGACCCGGCACTCCCGCCTGCGCCTGATGTCGTCGCGGCGCCAGCGCCCGTCGACCCGTTGGCGCCGCTTGCCGGCGTGAACGTCCCCGATCCGGCATCCGACGTGGCCAACCAGGCCACAGCCGGAGACCTCCCGGTAGCGGCTGGCATTCCACACCTGGTGAGCCCAGAGAATCTGCCCCCCGGTACCACGGACGATCCCAGCCTCGCTGGCAATTCAGGCCCCAACAGGACCTACCTGAAGGAGATCTGGCACGCCATCCGGACTCAGGACGTCTCCGGCAAGGGCGCTTTGCTCGCGCTGACTCAGCGTCCGTTGACCACGCCGGACACCCCAGGTGGCCACTCGCCGAGCCTGCCGGAGCCGGTTGCCGCCGATCCGGCAGCCCCGCCGGTTCCCGTCCCCGCTCAGGCTCCGGTGTTGCCGCCCGCCTGATGGGGCTGTTCGGCTCGTACCTCGCCGCTTGATCGTCGTCCGACTATGCGGAGTTGACCCACTCGTCGGTGCCATCGGCGAAGAACTGGTGCTTCCACACCGGTAGCCGCTCTTTGACGCTGTCCACCAAGCGCGCACATGTCTCGAACGCGGCCCGCCGGTGGTCGGCAGCTACAGCAGCGACTAATGCAGCGTCACCGATATGCAGGGTGCCGACGCGATGGCTGACGGCAACCGCGCGGACTCCGCTGCAGTCGGCCGCGATCTCGGCGACGACGCCGGCCAGCGTCTGTTCGGCGGACGGATGCGATGAGTAGTCCAGTCGGATCACCGTTCGGCCACCGTCGTGATCGCGGACAACACCGGCGAAAACAACGACGGCACCAGCGGCATGGTGTGAGACCAGGGCTTCATGTTCGGTCGAATCGATGAGCCGATCGGTCAGAGCAGCACGCACGATGACGGTCATTACCCGTGATCCTCACCGCACAACTGGTCCAGCGCGTGCCCGAGCACATCGGCGAGCACACCCAGGCCGTCCCGGACGCCCCCGGTGGACCCGGGAAGGTTCACGATCAGCGTTCGGCCAGCGATGCCGCATACGCCGCGCGACAGCACCGAAGTCGGCACGTGCGGAAGCCCGGCGCGCCTGATCGCATCTGCGAGGCCCGGAATCTGATAGTCCACCAGCGCGGCAGTGACCTGGGGGGTGCAGTCCGTCGGCGAGATACCCGTGCCTCCAGAGGTGACGATGACATCGTGGTTGTCGCGCAACGCAGATCGCAGCGCCGACTCGACGGGCTGCCCGTCGGCGACAACAACGGCTGAAGGAGTCGTAATTCCACGGTCGTTGAGCCAGCCCACGATGACCGGACCACACCGATCCTCATAGACGCCGGCGGACGCCCGCGTGGAGGCGATGAGCACCAGGCCTGATCGAGTCACGCGAACATCACCTGACCCACGTACCCGTCTTACCGCCTTCTTTGCGCACCACGCGAATGTTGTCGATGCGCGCGGCACGGTCGACCGCTTTGATCATGTCGTAGATCGTTAGCGCGGCGACGCTGACCGCAGTCAACGCTTCCATCTCGACGCCCGTGCGGTCTGTGGTGCGCACGGTCGCGGTGACGCCGACCGACCCAGGATCTTCGGTACTGCCCACTATGAAGTCGATGTCAACGCCGGTGATCGCCAGCGGGTGACACAGCGGTACAAGTTCACTGGTGCGCTTGGCCGCCAGAATTCCGGCCACTCGGGCGGTGGCCAGGGCATCGCCTTTGGGCAGCCCGTTCGCGCTGATCATCTCGACGACGTCGGGGCGGGTGTGCACTGTTCCTTCGGCAACCGCGATCCGCTTGGTGACCTCTTTGGCGGTGACGTCGACCATATGGGCCGCGCCCGACTCGTCGAGATGCGAGAGATCCGAATGGCCCGGGCCCACCGCTAGCGCACCGCTACTTGTTGATGACCGTGGCAGATTGGATGAAGGGAATTTCGTCTTGTGGGAGCGGGAACGTCAGATCGCCAAATGGGGACAGTGCTCCCGTGCGGTCGGTAGCCAGCTCGCTGACCGCGAGGTCGTCCACGTCGGTTGTCGGCCAGCCCGGGTCGACATACTTGTTATCTTGCCGTTTTTCATCAGCCACGTGTCACATTGTGGCAGGCCGATCGCCTTCTGGCGAGAGCGGGACACTGCTTTACGCTGGTCAGTAATGAGCGCGAATAGCCCGAGCGTGCCGCTGGGCGCCTGGTTGGCCGAGTCGGACGACGAGCGGCTGATCCGACTGCTGCGGTTGCGCCCCGACCTCACTCAACCACCACCGGGCACCATCGCGGCGCTGGCCGCCCGCGCGGCAGCACGTCAGTCGGTCAAGGCCGCCACCGATGACCTTGACTTTCTCCGTCTGACGGTGCTCGATGCCCTACTCGCTCTGCACGCTGACACCACCGCCGTCACCGGCGGCGCGCTGGCAGATCTTCTCGGCGACAACACCGACGAAACTGCCGTCGAATCTGCCGTCGAGGATCTACGAGAGCGCGCACTGGTCTGGGGGGATTCCTCCGGGAAGGGAGCTCTCAGAGTGGTCGCCGAAGCAGCTTCGGCCCTGCCCTGGTATCCGGGGCAGGGCACCGCGGAGAGCGCGGCGCTGCCGGGGAGCGAAATCGCCGATGCGATCGCGGCCCTTGACCCTCCCGCGCGCGAGTTGCTGGACAAGCTCCTCGAAGGCTCGCCGGTAGGCCGGACCCGCGACGCAGCGCCGGGAACCCCGCCTGACCGTCCGGTGCAACGACTGCTCGACGCCGGACTCCTCCGCCGACTCAATATCGACACCGTGGTCCTGCCGCGGCTGGTCGGCCAGGTGTTGCGCGGCGAAGTCCCCGGCCCGGTCACCCTGACCAGACCCGACCCGACGGTGTCGTCGACCACCGCCCGCGACGTTAACGCGGTCGCCGCAGGCGCAGCCCTCGACCTGTTGCGTGAAATCGACATCGTCATCGAAATACTCAGTGCTACACCAATTTCCGAGCTTCGCAACGGAGGCCTCGGGGTTCGCGAAGTTAAACGATTGACCAAGCAGACCGGCATCGGCGAAAACCGGCTGGGATTGATCCTGGAGGTGACCGCGGCTGCCGGACTAATCGCGCCAGGAATGCCCGAACCCCATCCACCCGGCACTGCGGGACCATACTGGGCGCCGACTGTGGCCGCCGATCGCTTCATCGAATCTCCAACAGCGGTCAAATGGCATCTGGTCGTGTCAGCGTGGCTGGACCTGCCGAGTCGGCCCAGCCTCATCGGTAGCCGTGGGCCTGACGGTAAACCCTATGCAGCGCTGTCCGATTCACTTTTCTCCACCGCCGCACCGCTGGATCGCCGGCTACTTCTCGAGATGCTCGACGACCTCTCGCCGGGTTCCGGCGTAGATGGCGACAGCGCATCGCGATCGATGGTGTGGCGACGGCCGCGGTGGTCGGCGCGGCTTCAACCCGAACCCGTCGCCGACTTGCTCACCGAAGCCCATGCCGTCGGGGCGGTCGGCCGCGGCGCCCTGTCCACCCCGTTGCGACGCCTGCTCGCCGGCGAATCCGAGGTCGCGGTTGTCGCCGCCATGTCCAAGATCCTTCCCAAGCCGATAGACCACTTCCTGCTGCAAGCTGACCTGACCGTCGTCGTGCCCGGGCCGCTGGAACGCGCGCTGGCCGAGCAACTAGCGGCCGTCGCGACGGTGGAGTCCGCCGGCGCGGCGATGGTGTACCGCATCACCGAGGCCTCCATCCGCCGCGCGTTGGACACCGGAAAGACGGCAGGAGAGCTACACGCACTCTTCACGCGTCACTCTAAAACCCCTGTGCCACAATCATTGACGTACATGATCGACGACGTCGCGCGCCGTCACGGGCAACTGCGCGTCGGCATGGCCGCGTCCTTCGTGCGCTGCGAGGACGCAGTCCTGCTTGCGCACGCTGTCGCAGCACCAGCGACCGAGTCGGTGGAATTGCGTTGCCTGGCACCGACCGTGGCAGTTTCGCAGGCTCCAATCGCCGACGTGCTCACAGCGCTGCGAAGTGCTGGCTTCGCCCCGGCTGCCGAGGACTCGAGGGGAGCCATCGTGGATCTACGCAGCCGCAGCGCCCGAGGCCCGGCACTAGGCCGTCTTCGCTGGTACCGGCAAAACATGACACCCACGTATCAAACTCTCTGCGCGATCGTGGCGGTTTTACGAAAGGTCGCGGCCGCACCGTTGGGCATGCGGCTGGACCCCGCTGTAGCCATCTCGGAGTTGCAGCAAGCGGCCCACCATCAGGAATCGGTGGTGATCGGCTACGTCGATCCTGCCGGTGTTGCGACGCAGCGGGTGGTCGCGCCGATCAATGTCCGCGGCGGGCAGCTGACCGCCTACGACCCGGCCGCCGGCAGGGTCCGGGAGTTCGCTATCCACCGCGTGACTTCGGTGGTGTCCGCGGAATCCGCATAATGGGACGGATGACTTCCTATCGAGGACGCGCATGACCGACGGCCCCC
The DNA here is from genome assembly GCA_964195655.1 of uncultured Gammaproteobacteria bacterium. Taxonomy (GTDB): domain Bacteria; phylum Actinomycetota; class Actinomycetes; order Mycobacteriales; family Mycobacteriaceae; genus Mycobacterium. The sequence continues at coordinate 11,455 of CAXMSM010000291.1, forward strand.
TGATCGTGCAGTCCGACAAGACAGTGCTGCTCGAGGTCGATCACGAGCAGGCGGGGGCGGCCCGCGCGGCGATCGCACCCTTCGCCGAACTGGAACGCGCACCCGAGCACATCCACACTTACCGCATCACGCCGCTGGCGTTGTGGAACGCCCGCGCGGCCGGCCACGACGCCGAGCAGGTCGTCGACGCGCTGGTGTCCTTCTCGCGCTACGCGGTGCCTCAGCCACTGCTGGTCGACATCGTCGACACCATGGCCCGCTACGGCCGGTTGCAGCTGGTCAAGAGCCCGGCGTTCGGCCTGATCCTGGTCAGCCTGGACCGCGCAGTCTTGGCGGAGGTCATGCGTCACAAGAAGATCGCCCCGATGCTGGGCGCCCGAATCGACGACGACACCGTCGTCGTGCATCCCAGTGAACGCGGCCATATCAAGCAGATGTTGCTGAAGGTCGGTTGGCCGGCCGAGGATCTCGCCGGCTACGTCGACGGTGAGGCGCATCCGATCAGCCTGGCGCAGGACGGCTGGCATCTGCGCGACTACCAGGAGATGGCC
>CAXMSM010000292.1:0-7631 GCA_964195655.1 uncultured Gammaproteobacteria bacterium
CGGGTAGTTCCAAGGACCGATGACGCCGATCAGTCCCAGCGGCCGGTAGCGCTGGATGAGCCGCTTGCCCTTGACGAAGACTGATGAGGACCGGATCCGTTCGTCGCCCAGATAGCGCGGCGCGTTGTCGGCCCAGAACCCGAACGCTGCTGCACCGTAAATGTGTTCGGCGATCTGCGCATCTTCGTAGGCCTTGCCGGTTTCAGAGCAGATCATTTCGATCACCCGGTCGGCGTTTTCGATCAACCAACGCTGCATCCGCTTGAGCACCAGTGCGCGACCATCGAAGCCCAACGCTTCCCACACCGGCTGCGCGGCCCGGCCACGCCTGGCCAGCGCGGCGACCTCTTCTGCGGTCATGTCCGGCACGTATCCGATGACCTCACCGGAGGCAGGGTTCTCCACCGCGATCTGCGGATTTCGGTCACCCTGGCCCACTTCCGGTGGGGTTGTCATGCCTGGCATTTCGTCTCCCGGGTATGTCGGTCAAATGGAATCGTCTGCGACTGGCAGCGCCGAATGGCGATCGGGCTGATAGATCGATTGTTCACGGCGAGCGAACTGATTTCTAGGGGGTGTTCAAGGGTGACCGACAGGCGCGACAACTCGGCGACATCGCGGCTAGGTCTCGATAGGCCTGCGTGTCCGGTACCGTCGGCAACTATGGCGGTTGTAGCCAGGGCCGCCCAGGTCCTCACCGACGCGGCGAAGTTCCCGTTGCGGATCGGGTCGCTGGCCGCCAGCGACTCCATCCGGACGGGACTGCACCTCGGGGATGGGGTACTAGCGGCCGGGGTGAAGGCCGGGGGCGAGATCGAACGGCCTGCAGTGGCCGCGATGCGGGCCGCCGGCATCGAAGTGGAGTCGTTACACACAGACGACGGCCGCAAGATCAACTTCGACTTTTTCGCCGGTGTGCCACCTGAAGTCCTCAACCCGGGCGGCAGCCTGCCGGGCGCTAATGAGTGGGATCGGCCGCTGTCAACAGCCCATCCCAATCCCGTCGTGCTGATGCACGGCACCGCAGGTGGGGCCCAAACCAACTGGGGCGCCTACGTGCCACTGTTGGTGGAGGAGGGGTTCTCACCGTTTACGTTGACGTTTGGGGCGGTCAAGACGGCCCCGTGGCCCCTGTCGGCGCTGGGTGGAATGGCCCCCATTGAGGATTCGGCCGCAGAGTTCGGCGAATTCGTCGACAAGGTGCTCGCTGCAACGGGCGCCCAACAGGTCGACGTGGTCGGGCACTCTCAGGGCACTCTCGTCCCAGGCTATTACGCCAAGGTGCTGGGCGGAAAGAACAAAATCGGCAAGTACGTGTCGCTGGCGCCCCTCTGGCAGGGCACCGAGGTGTTCACCAACAAGCTGGCGGGGGCGATTGAGTTCCATGTCGCCCTCGACATCACCCACCGTGTGCACTTCGCATCCGCACCGCAGATGGTCCACGGTTCGGAATTTCTTCAGACGCTCAATGCGGGTGGCAGCCCATATGTTCCGGGCATCCGCTATGTGAACATATCGACTCGCTACGACGAGTTCGTCCGCCCCTATACCAGCGGGCAGGCACCGAGTGGACCTGACGACGACGTGATCAACGTCGTCGTGCAGGACACCTGCGCCCAGGACTTCAGCGACCACTTGGCCATCGCCGGCTCGCGCCGCGCCGCGACCATGGTTCTCAACGCTTTGGACGGCAGCGACGCCCCCGCACACGGCCCCCGCCCGGTGCCCAGTGAAATGGTGCCGCCGTTTTGGGGGTAAAGACCCACAGGACGTAACAGGGCGGCGGTGGTGGCTGCCGTGAGATTGCCCGCCAGATTCGCTCCATTGCGAAAGCATTGGTGAGCGCATCCGCCCATTTGTGGGGACAACGTGGGACTATGTCGGTCGTGTGCTTCTCGATGACGGCGGATTTGGTGGCAGGTACCGCGTTGGTGCCGGTGGCGGCACTGTCGCTCCGGGAGGTCAAACACCCACGGGAGTTGATGTTCGCGCTCTTGCCTGCGCTGTTCGCGGCGCACCAGTTCCTCGAAGTCGCCGTATGGGCGGGCCTGGACGGCGACGTATCAGCTGGGGTAGCGAACCTGGCGATGCGCGCATATCTATTCATCGCATGGCCGCTACTGCCCATTTACCTCCCGCTGGCTTTGCTGTTGCTTGACCCGTCCCGGCGCCTTCGCCTTCGCACGGCGCCCTTTGTCGCACTGGGCGCCGTTGTGTCGATATATCTCGCTTACGTGGTTCTTTTTAATCCTGTGGAGGTGATCCGACACACCCACGGGCTCGAATACGAAACCGACGTTAGCCACCCCATCGTGTGGGCGGTGCTCTATATCGTTGCGGTGATCGGGCCGGAACTGCTATCCGGCTACCGGTCGATCGTGGCATTCGGCGCAGTGAACCTGGTGGGTCTCGTGCTAGTAGCTGTGTTCTACTTCCAGGAGTTCGCGTCGCTGTGGTGTTTCTTCGCGGCTGCGGCTTCGGTACTGATCCTCGTGCACATGGTTCGGCGGCGACGGCTGCCCGACTCGTATCGACTGCATGGCGAGCCTCTGCCCACGTTTCAAAAAAAACCTGGGCCCGACGGCTCCATTAGTTGAAACGGACTGCGACGGTGCCGTTGAGCTGAGGAGAATGCCTCATCGATAGGTTTCCTGAAGGTGCGCGACGAGCAAAGGCCCGACAAGCTCGGGCGCTTCCACCTCAGGAAAATGTCCGACCGGCGGCGAACTGTCCAGGACGTTGATACTGGCGGAGGGGACTTTCTCCCGGATGCGAGGAAGAACGTGGGCACCACTGACTGGATCGTCGGGGCCCCATATGAATGCCTGTGGGCCCGAATAATTTTCGACAGCGCGCGACCACCGGGTGGCATTTTCGCGCCGTTCGGCCATATAGCCGAGTAACGCGGGAGCAACCCGTGTTCCCCTCGACCTGCTGAAATCGGCCCACATGTCGCTGACTATCTTGTCCGGTAGCGGTCTACCGCAGACGCTCAAAAGCGCCTTATGATATCCGGTTTCGGTAATGAACTGCTCGGCGTCCTCGCCGCTGAGTTCAGAAAGGCGGTGTTGAAAGTCGGTCGGTCGATGCAGATCTGAGAACATGCCCCCATTGAGCCAGGCCATCGACTTGATCCGGCGAGGTTCGCGAGACAAGATTTCTTGCGCGACCGAAACACCGTAGTCATGTGCGACCAGCGCGGTGCGGTCGATACCCAGATCTCCCCACAAGGCCTGCACAAGATCCGCCTGCTCCGTGAGCAAGTAGGTATATGGATATGGTTTGTCGCTGCTGCCGTAGCCAAGAAAGTCCAGAGTCGTCACGCGATATCCGGAACCCGTGAGTTCCGGAATCACGCCCGCCCAGTCAAACGACGACGCTGGGAAGCCGTGCAAGAGCGTTACCGGATCGCCGTCGACCGGGCCATCTTGGCGTACGAACAACTCGTGTGCCGACCCGGTGATCCGGCGCCTTCCGCCACCCGAAGTCCAGGAATCCAGCGTCGTATTGATGAGAGGCACCCTTTTGCTTGCTCCGGACTACTGGACGAGGTCGGGGTCGCTGCCCATGATTTGATCGAACAACGGTTGCGCCTGGAACCATCCGGCCGACGAAGTCCCCACGAGATCGCGAGTCTCAAGCGCCACCTCGTGGGGTATCAGCTTGGGAGTTCCCGCAGCCATCGCGAGCAGCTGTACTTGACACGAGCGTTCCATGGTGATGAACCACCAAACAGTCTCGGCGACAGTTTCACCGACCGTGAGAAGACCATGGTTTTGCAGAATCGCAGCCTTGTTCGGTCCCAGCGCCTTGGCCAGACGCACTCCCTCGTCCATGTCATTGACGACACCGTGATAATCGTCATACACGGCGTGGTCTTCATAAAACGCACACGCGTCCTGGGTAATCGGATCGAGCTTGATTCCCAAGGTGGACAAAGCCCGACCGTGCGTTGAATGAGAATGCGCGGCGGCCACAGCGTCGGGACGGGCCTCGTGCACCCTGGAATGGATCACAAACGCGGCACGGTTGACGGCACGCGATCCTTCGACCACGTCGCCCTCGTGGTCGACCAAGATCAGATCGGATGCCTTGATTTTCTGGAATGCCATTCCGAATGGATTCACCCAGAAACATTCAGGGCGTTCTGGGTCTCGGACCGTGATGTGACCCGCGACGCCTTCGGAGAATCCGAACTTGCCGAAGAGTCGGAACCCGGCGGCGAGCTGCTCCTTGCGGTACTTGCGCTCGGCGTCGACTGAGTCAAAGACGGGTGGTTGCGGCAGTCCGCTATCGCCGGGGGAGGGACCTATGATGGCCGCCAAAGTTGGATCAATGATGCTGGTCATCAGTTCCTCCTTGGGAAATCAATGCTGTCGGACGTTACTCGGACTGGGCGCCGGGGGCTCGGACGACCATCGGAACGGCGGGAAAGCACGCCGCAATCTCCGAGCGCGACCGCCGGAGCGCGGCGGTACCGTAGCCCTTCTTCCGGTGTTCAGGGTGAATCCAGACCCTGACGTTTACCTCGCCGCGCTCGAGTTCACCGAACACCATCCCGACCTTGGCCGTCTCTGCAACCGCGACGAACCAGGCGGCATCTTCCTGTTCGATGCGGCGCTGCGCGAAACGGATCTCGTCGTCGAGCGGTTGGGCGGGTTGACCGGATCCATCGCCGGCGGCACCGACCTCGTCCAATCTGGCAGCGAAGATATCCTGGTCTGGATTACCGGCAAACGGGTGCAGGGTCAAGCTGTCGTCCGAACTCGCCGGTCGCTCATTCAGCGTGAACGTCAGTTGGCTGTTCAGATCGTCGAGTTCTGCGGCGATCTTGCGGCGCGAGTCCTTCGTCAATTGATCGAACGCCATACCGATTACTGCCTCGCCGCCCCGCGCCGAAGTATTCAACAGCGCCGCGATGGCCGCCACCGCGGTGGGCCTGTCGTCGGCCTCGACGATCACGTCGAGTACCTCATGGCGTTGATTGAGCGCAGATAGCAGAGCATCGGTGATTTCACGGCGGGCCGCCGTTTGGTCCTGATCGGTCATGACGCCAGCCTAGTTCGGTACGGCGCACCTGTGCACGGATCCATGTTGCGCGACTCGAACTGTCGCTGGCCGACGTAGCGGAATGCCCTCGCGCGCTTAGCGGGCCTGCTGGGGGATGCTGTTGACGATCTTGCTGACGACTGCCAGCAGGTTCTTGCCGGGGTACCAGGCGCCCGTGGCCGAAGTCGCGGCCGGGGTGACTGAAGTGGCGGCGGGAACGGTGGCGGCCGGGACGGTCGTATTGGACACGGTCCTGATGACGGGGGCAGCGCCGGCCTTCTTGCCGCAGCTCGGCCACGCGCCGATCCCCTGCGAGGTGAGCACATTTTCGGCGACTCGGATCTGCTCCTCGCGCGTGGCCTGCGCCGGGTTGCCGAAACCGCCATTGGAGGCCCAGGTGGCCTGCTTGAATTGCAAACCGCCGAAATGGCCGTTACCAGTATTGATCGCCCAATTGCCACCGGATTCGCACTGCGCAATGGCGTCCCAGTTCACGCTGTCGGCGTGAGCAGTGCCTGACGACATTCCGGAAATCCCCGTGATCGCCAGCAGTGCTACGGCGAACGCACCAGCGAAGGCTGCCATGGCGATGAATTTCCGGACGCTTTTCATGTCTGGTGTTTCGCCACAATCGACTCAGGCGTTACTCAGGTCACAGCTATTTCTCTAAGAGTTTTCTGGCACTTCTGTCACATGGCCAATGCCGGAGCTGCGTTCACAACGCTGGTGGTGTCGATTGTTTTGGGGTGCCAGTGGCGTAGGCGGCTGGCGTTGCCGACGACGGACAGGCTTGAGGCTGCCATTGCGGCGGCGGCGATCATTGGGCTGAGTTGGATGCCGATGATGGGGTAGAGCACACCGGCAGCGATGGGGATGCCGATTCCGTTGTAGATGAATGCCAGGAACAGGTTTTGGCGGATGTTGCCCATGGTGGCCCGGCTCAAGCTGATGGCGGTGACCACTCCGTCGAGGGCTCCGGAGATCAGGGTGATGTCGGAGGATTCGATGGCGACGTCGGTGCCGGTCCCGATAGCGAAGCCGACGTCGGCTTGGGCCAGTGCGGGGGAGTCGTTGATACCGTCGCCGACCATGGCCACGATGCCGCCCTCGCCTTGGAGGCGGCGAACCTCGAGGGCTTTGTGTTCGGGCAGGACCTCGGCCAGGACGGCATCGATTCCGACCTGGCCCGCGATGGCCGCGGCAGTACGGGCGTTGTCGCCGGTGATCATGGCCACGCTGATGCCCAGGGCGCGCAACGCGGCGATGGCGGCCGCTGACTCTTCCTTGACGGTGTCGGCGACCGCGACGACGCCCGCGGGGGCGCCGTCGACGGCAACGAGCATCGGGGTGCGGCCTTCTTCGGCGAGTCGGTCCATCTCTACGGCCAGGGCGGCGGTGTCGATGCGGGCGTCGTCCAGGAGGCGCTGGTTTCCGATCAGGATCTCGCGGCCGGCCACGATGGCCGTGATGCCTTTGCCGGTGACGGAGTCGAACTCGGTGGTCTCGGCAAGGTCGAGGCCGCGGTCTCGGGCACCGGCGACGATGGCTTGGGCCAGGGGGTGCTCGGAGGACTGCTCGGCTGAGGCGACCAAACCCAACAATTCGTCTTCACCAAGGGCCCCCGTGGTGATGATGTCGGTGAGGGCGGGTTCGCCGCGGGTGATGGTGCCGGTCTTGTCCAGCACGATGGTGTCGATCTTGTGGGCGGTTTCGAGTGCTTCAGCTGAACGGATCAAGATGCCGTGCTCGGCGCCTTTACCGGTGGCGACCATGATTGACAGCGGTGTGGCCAGCCCGAGAGCGCACGGGCAGGCGATGATCAACACCGCGACGGCCGCCACCAACGACAACGTCAGAGCGGGCTGGGGGCCAAGGGTGAACCACACGGTGAACGTGACAACCGCGATGGCCATCACCGCGGGCACGAAGTAGGACGACACCAGATCGGCGAGGCGCTGGATCGGGGCTTTGGAGCCTTGGGCCTGTTCGACCAGCTTGATGATCTGGGACAGCATGGTTTCAGCGCCGACGTTGGTGGCCTCGAATCGGAAGGCGCCGGTCTGGTTGATCGTGGCCCCGATGACAGTGGCGCCGGCTTCCTTGGTCACCGGGATGGACTCGCCGGTGACCATCGACTCATCGAGTGTTGAACGCCCCTCGATGATCACTCCGTCGACGGGGACCTTCTCACCGGGCCGGACCAGGATGACATCACCAGGCAGGAGGTCCTCGACGCCGACCTCGACCTCGACACCGTCGCGGATCACGGTGGCGGTCTTAGCCTGCAGGCCGATGAGTTTGCGGATCGCGTCTCCGGTGCCGGCTTTAGCCCGCACTTCCAGCAGCCGCCCCAGCAGGATCAATGTGATGATGACCCCGACAGCTTCGTAGTAGACCTCACGCACCTGTTCGGGTACCGCCGAGGGCACCAGCGTCACCAGCAGGCTGTAGCCGAAGGCGGCGATGGTTCCGATCGTGATCAGGCTGTTCATGTCAGCAGTGCGGTGCCGCAATGTCAGCCAGCCAGTCCGGTGGATCGGCCAGCCGGAGTAAAACATCACCGGAGTGATCAGGGCCAGCTG
>CAXMSM010000293.1:0-6201 GCA_964195655.1 uncultured Gammaproteobacteria bacterium
GCCCGCAGCAGATGGGACGCATAGTCGCCCACCGCGCGTACCCGGTTCGTCGCGAACAGGTTCGGGAACACCCGGGCCATCGTGCGGCGGTTCTCCATGACGTAGGAGACACCTGACGGTGAACGGAGGTTGTCCTCCAGCACCCGGAAGGTTCCCTGCCCGTCACGGACCAGGTCAATACCTGCGACATGGATCCGCACGCCGTTGGGAGGGACGATCCCGACCGCCTCGCGGTGGAAGTGTTCGCAGGACGTAACCAGCCGGCGCGGGATGACGCCGTCGCGCAGAATTTCCTGCTCGCCGTAGATGTCGTCCAGATACATCTCCAGCGCCATCACGCGCTGGCGAATCCCCCGCTCCAATCGGGTCCACTCCGCCGCCGAAATCACCCGTGGCACGAGGTCAAGCGGGAACGGCCGCTCCTCACCCGAGTACGAGAACGTGATGCCCTAGTCAATGAACGCACGACCGAGGGCGTCCGCACGCGCTTCGAGCTCGGAAACGTCGGAGGGCGCGAGTTCGGTGTGAATACCCTTGTAGGGCCCCCGGACATTGCCCTGGCCGTCAAACATCTCGTCGAACGCTTTTTCATACGTGCCGAGGTTGTTGTAACCACCGAAGATGCCGTCGTGCCACTTCGCCGTCTTGGAGTTGCTGCGTGAAGTTCCCACAACTGCCATGCTGCAACATTTCTGCCGTTTCGGCAGGCCAGTACGTTCATTTTGGGACATTGTCGGGCTCGCTGGTACCCTGAAAAGTCGCTGCCCACACCAGGCGGCCCCCTGACTCAAGCAATCCAGTCGATATTTACGAAGGAATACACGCGTGGCCAACATCAAGTCGCAGCAGAAGCGAGTCCTCACCAACGAGCGCGCCAGACTGCGCAACAAGTCGGTGAAGTCCGCGCTTCACACTGCGGTCCGTGGATTCCGCGCGGCCGTCGAGGCCGGCGACAAGGATAAGGCCGGCGAGCTGCTGGCCTCGACCGCCCGCAAGCTGGACAAAGCAGCCACCAAGGGCGTCATCCACAAGAATCAGGCCGCGAACCGCAAGTCCGCGCTCGCGGAGGCGTTCAACAAGATCTGAGTACGACCAAGATCTGAGTGCGACTCAGTCCGATCATTCGTTGACGAGCTCCGCAACTCATTCGTTGACGAGCTCCGCAACCTTGCGGACCGCGGTCTCCAGCGCGTAATCCGCATCCGCTGCAGCACCCTTGACATCGGCATTGAGGGTCGCCACCAGTCGCATCGCTTCGGCTACTGAGTCACGCGACCATCTCCGCGCCTGCTTCTGCGCCTTCTGCACCCGCCACGGCGGCATTCCCAGCTCACCGGCGAGCCGGTACGGGTCGCCGGACATCGGGCCGACTCGGGCGATCGTATGCACGGCCTCAGCCAGCGCGTCGGCTAGGACCACGTGGGGTTGGCCACCCATCATCGCCCAGCGAAGCGCCTCGGCAGCCCCTGCAACATCACCGACGACGGCCTTGTCTGCGATGTCGAAGCCCTTCACCTCGGCCTTACCCGAGTGGTAGCGGCGCACGGCGGCCGCGTCGAGGTCTCCACCGGTATCGGCCACAAGTTGCGAGCACGCTGAGGCAAGCTCGCGAAGGTCGGAGCCGACCGCGTCGAGCACCGCGGTCACCGCGTCGTCACCCACCTTCACCCGCAGTGCGCGAAACTCCCGCCGGACGAAGTCTGCCCGCTCAGACGCCTTGGTGACGCGCGCACAAGGATGCACCTGCGCTCCCAGCTTCCTGAGCCGCTCGACGAGCGACTTAGCCCGGCCGCCCCCGGAATGGACCACCGCCAGCACCGTTCCTTCGGGCAGATCGGCGGCGGCCGATTCAATGATCGCCACCGCGTCCTTCCCAGCTTCGGAAGCGGACTCCAGGACTAGGACACGTTCGTCGGCGAACAGCGACGGGCTGAGCAGTTCAGCGAGTTCACTGGTGCTGACCTCACCGGCGCGGAGCCGATCGAGGGGGACGTCCGCGACGATATTGGTGCCCGCTGACGCCCGTGCGTCCCGCAGCACCGACGCGATGGCCCGGTCGATCAGTAGTTCTTCGTCACCCAGGATCAGGTGCAGGCCGGTCACCACTTGACTCACCGCACGATCGTGTCATGCCCGGCTGACAGCACCAATGCCACGCCATCGCGGCGCCGAGGGCGGCAACCGCGACAACCGCCACACCGGCGGTACCCGATGGGACGCGCACTGACGCTGCCGGGAGGTCCGCGGCCCGGTGCGCCACGGTCAGCAGCCACCACACCTCCGGACCGGTGAAGCGGATCAACAGCTCAGCGCCGGCCGGCCACAGCACACACAGTGCGGCGGCGGCAGTGCCGATGACGGTGATCGGCGGGATCACGGGCGCCACCAGCAGGTTCGCCGCCACCGCCACTAGGCTCACCGATCCGGAAATGCCTGCCACCAAAGGGGCTGTGACCAGTTGTGCAGCGATCGCAACACTCACCGCGTCCGCGAGCGGTCGGGGCCAGCCCCGATCGGCCAGGCGCCGCGACCATACCGGGGCGATGAGCACTAGGGCGGCGGTGGCCGACACGGAGAGGGCGAACCCGACGTCGACGGCCAGTTGCGGGTCGGCCACCATGAGAATGATGACGGTCGCCGATAGCGCCGGCAACGCCTGTCGGCGCCGATGCGACAGCACAGCCATCAGCGTGATCGCACCCATCAAGGCGGCGCGCAGCACGCTCGGCGACGGCTGTACCACCACCACGAACACCACCAGAGAGACTGCTGCCAGTCCAACGGCCGCCCGGGGCCCGATCAACGCCGCGGTCAACAGAACTGCGCCGCACACGATCGTCACATTGGCCCCCGATACCGCGGTCAAATGCGTCAGTCCCGAGGTCCGGAAGTCCGCGGCCGTGGAACCCGGCACGGCTGACATGTCGCCGAGAACGAGCGCCGGCAGCATGGCCGCCTGGTCAACGGGTAGCACCCTGCGCGAGGCCTGCGCGAAACGGTCGCGGACATAGTTGGCTGCCCGGTGGATAGGTGCCGCTTCGCCAAAGGTGGGCTCCCCCTTGGCCGCCAGCACCGCGACGGTGAGGTCGCGCCGCTTCGGCATGCCGACTCGTGCCCGAAATGCTGCTGGCTGTCCGGCGATGAGGTGCGAAAATTCGCCACCGGAGGCGAAAACGACTACCTTTCCCGAGGATTGGGCCCCGTCGAGTGCCAGCAAGGATCCACGGAACATCATCCGTCCACCCTCGAGCATGCGTGGAGTTTCTGTCGGCGTGACGACGACGCTGGTGACCTCATTCAGGTGACCCAAGATCGGGTGGTGGCGAACCTCGTTGGCGCGCAGCACCACGGCGACGGCGAACCCGGCGCCCACCAAGAACACCGCCGCGACGCCGGCCGCCAGCGCCCGCCGGTGCCCTGGCCGCCCGCCACGACTACCCCACCACCCGGCCGTGGCGGTTGCGGCAACCGCGACCACAATCGTGGCGAGCGACCCGGCCTGAGCCCACAGAATGCCCGCAGCAGTAACTGCCCAACTGGTTATTGCCGCGGGGGCCAGACGCAGATCGAGAGCCGTAGCGCCAGGGGGTTCGGGCATCGGCGTGCTCACACACGGACGTGATCGCGCAGCTTTTCCAGGCGGACCGGCCCGATACCGTCGACATCGCCAAGCTGATCCACGCCTGCGAATCGACCGTTAGCCTCGCGCCAAGCGATGATCGCCGCAGCGGTCACCGGCCCCACCCCGGGCAGCGCCTGGAGCTCACCGGCATTGGCGCCGTTCAGATCAATCAAAGTATTTGAGTCCGAGGGCCTTTCAGCTGACAATGGGCCGAGGGTAGACGCGGCGGGATCCGACTCGATCGAGCTGCCCATCTGCACCGGCCGACCGGGTGGCGCACCGATACCGACCACGACCTGCTCTCCGTCGGCGACCCGCCTGGCCATGTTCAGGCCCATCACGTCTGCGCCGTCGAGCGGCCCACCCGCAGCGTCCAGCGCGTCGGCGATCCGAGCCCCGGGAGCAAGGGTGACCAGGCCCGGTGTGTCTACCAGCCCGATTACGCTGACGACGACGGGCGCCGTTGGGCGGGGCGCTCCCGAACCCGATGTTGAACCCGCCGACGGGACCATTTCCACCGGTGGGAGTTTTGCCGACACCACAGCCGGCGGCCGATCGCTGATCAGACTCAAGACAGTCACCAACACAGCCACCCCGCCGAGGACGCCCAGCGCCAAGACACCGGCGCGCCCCGGGTCGGCTCTGATCGTCGAAATCCAGCTGGCCGGGCCCGTTGAGGTGGATTCCGGCAGCCACCGGGACAGCGATGTGTCCGATTGCTCGTCGGTGTCCTCGGTGTCGGCCTCCTTGTCGGGGTGAATTTCCGCGCCCAGGCGTCGACGCAGCCGCTCGGTCGGCACTTCGATTGACATGCGCCGACGTTATGCCCGTTGGCCGACCTCGCCGGGTCTGATAAAGACTCACGGCCGCAGTCTGGGGATGAACTCGGTTTTGGGGATCACGGTGGCTAGCATGGCCGCGTATGAACCGTCGAGCCCCGATGATCGCCGGTATCGCGTTCGCGGTGCTCTACGCGACCGCGGTGGTGTTCCTGCATGCACTGCCCGGGTCCAGCGCCGGCGTGATGCGCATCCAGGCGCTGCTGCTGGCGTTCGCGACCCTCGCCCTGGTCGTCGTGCTGGGGTTCGCCCGGGACCGGCTGACCGGCCCGCCCGCCCACTTATTCACCATTGGTGCAGCCGCATTGGTGGCTCAGATGTGTGTCTCGGTGTGGTTCACCGGCGGCCCGTCACTACGACCCGGGCAGGTGATGCCGGCTACCGCACGTGCCATCGAGGACGTCGGCGCGATGTGGCTGCCTGTTGCCACCATCACCAACATCCTGGTGGCGGTTCCGATTCTGTTGATAGCCAACGAGGATCGCCTGCCGCGGTGGCTCGGTATCGGTGCCGCGGTCTTCACCGTGGAGCAGCTGATCGAGACCATCACGATCATCGGGCCACCCGGCAGCTTCATCTCCCCCGGCGGTTTGATGAACCACTACCTCGGCGCCACTCTGACGGCCGCGTTCTACCTTGGGCTGGGGGTCGCCCTGTCGCTGACAGAACCGTACGACTCCGGCCCCATCCATGACAGTGCCCCGAGGGACGACGCGACTCCGAGCAACAACACGAGGGCAGCCGACAGCACCGGTCCCGTCGACGAGCCCGCGGCAGACTGATGGCACTTCCGCGCTTGGTACCCCGATCGGCCGTCGACCCGTCCAGAACCGAAGGCTTGCGCAACGAGGTACGACAGTTCCTCGCCGAACAGGTCAAAGCAGGCGCATTCACCCCGGCCGTGGACGCCTGGCTCTGCGGCTGGGACGAAGACTTCACCGCCTCGCTGGCCGCGCGCGGCTGGCTGGGCATGACTGTGCCCGTCTCCTACGGAGGGCACGGGCGCTCATTCCTCGAACGGTTCGTCGTCACCGAGGAACTCCTTGCCGCGGGTGCACCCGTGGCGGCCCACTGGATCGCCGACCGGCAGATCGTGCCTTCTCTGCTCAAGTACGGCACCGAGTTCCAGCGCTCAGAGTTTCTACCCAAGATCGTGCGCGGCGAATGCTTCTTCGGTATCGGTATGAGCGAACCGGATTCAGGATCCGATCTGGCCAGTGTTCGCACCCGTGCCAAACGTGTGGATAGCGGCTGGGCGTTAACCGGCACCAAGGTCTGGACCTCCGGCGCTCATCTCGCCCATGCCTTCATCGCTCTCGCCCGTACCGAACCCGTCGATCCGGCTGATCGCCACGCCGGGCTCAGCCAGTTCATCGTCGACCTGCGCGGGCCAGGTGTCGAGGTGCGGCCCATCGTCTCAATGAACGGTGCGCACCACTTCAACGAGGTGATCCTCGACGCGGCGTTCATTCCCGACACCATGGTGTTCGGCGAGATCGGACAGGGCTGGCAGCAGGTGACTTCGGAGCTCAGCTTCGAACGCAGCGGCCCAGAGCGGTTCCTGTCGACGTTCGTGTTGCTCGATGCCTGCGCGGAACGAATTTCCTCGCAACGGATCTCACGTTCTACCGACCTCGGGCGTCTGGTAGCACGCATCGCCGGGCTGCATCAAATGTCCTCCGCGGTCGCGGGCGCGTTGGAGCGCCACGAATCCGCCGACGTGGCCGCCGCTGTAGTAAA
>CAXMSM010000294.1:0-5494 GCA_964195655.1 uncultured Gammaproteobacteria bacterium
AAAGGGCATGACTGACTTCGACATCGCCATCATCGGCACCGGCTCGGGCAACTCGATCCTCGACGAACGCTATGCGGACAAGCGGGTGGCCATCTGCGAGCAGGGGGTGTTCGGCGGCACCTGTCTCAACGTCGGGTGCCTACCGACCAAGATGTTCGTCTACGCCGCCGGGGTGGCTCGACAAGTTCGCGACTCAAGCCGTTTCGGCGTAGACGCACACATTGACTCGGTGCGCTGGCCCGACATCGTCTCAAGGGTGTTCGGCCGCATCGACCCACTGGCGGCCGGCGGCGCAGACTACCGACGCTCCTCACCGAACGTTGAGGTCTTCGCCAGCCACACCCGATTCGCCCCGCCGTCCCCGGGGGGCGGCTATCGCCTGTGGACCGAGGATGGCGATGAGTTCAACGCGGGCCAGGTGGTGATCGCCGCGGGTGCGCGCGCGACCGTGCCTCCGGCCATCGCCGACTCCGGGGTCGCGTACCACACCAGCGACACCATCATGCGTATCGCCGACTTGCCTGAGCACATCATCATTGTGGGCGGCGGGTTTGTCGCCGCGGAGTTCGCGCACATCTTTTCGTCACTGGGAAGCCGCGTGACAATCGTGCTGCGCGGCACGACAATGCTCAGCCACGCCGATGACACCCTCTGCGAGAGGTTCACCGACATCGCGGCCAAGAAGTGGGAGATCCACAGCCGCCGCAACATCGTGCACGGAAGTTCGGACCCAGGGAGTTCGGACCCAGGGAGTTCAAACGGAGCCGGCGTCACCCTCAAACTCGACGACGGTTCGATGCTGCACGGCGACACTCTGCTGATCGCTACCGGACGCGTACCCAACGGAGACCAGCTCGACGCGCATCACGCCGGCGTCCAGGTCGATGCGGGGCTCGTCGTCGTCGACGAATTTCAGCGCACCACAGCGCGGAACATATTCGCGCTCGGTGACGTCTGCTCGCCCTATCAGCTCAAACATGTAGCCAACCACGAAGCGCGCGTTGTCAAGAACAACCTGCTGCAGGACTGGGACGACACCAGCAACCTGATGCCGGCCAATCACCGGAACGTGCCCTCGGCAGTGTTCACCGAACCTCAAGTCGCTTCGGTCGGAATGACCGAGAATGAGGCGCGGGCCGCGGGTTACCGCATCCGATCCAAGGTGCAGGACTACGGCGACGTCGGGTATGGCTGGGCGATGGAGGATTCCACCGGATTCGCAAAGTTGATCGTCGACGACGACAGCGGATTACTCCTCGGGGCCCACATCATGGGACACCAAGCGTCGTCGCTCATCCAACCGATCATCCAGGCAATGACTTTCGACCTCCCCGCGCAGGACATGGCTAGGGGACAGTACTGGATTCATCCGGCGTTGCCCGAAGTGATCGAGAACGCGTTGCTGGCACTATGCGGCGAACCGCCGTGGCCGCCGCCACGGCGACACTGAGCAGCGTGCCGCATTTACCGCCGAATTCGCATTCGGGCAGAGCCTCTCTCGACATTCCGCTGCCGTAATGCGATTTCGGCGAGGCCTCAGGTTTGAACCGCCTCAGGTTTGAACCGCCTCAAGTTTGAACGGCGAAGCCCCACGGTAGTTCGAGACGGTGCGCTGCCAGCAATGCCTCATCGGCGAGGATCTCGTTGATGGCACCGTCTGCGACCACCACCCCGCCGTCCACCACGACCGCGCGGTCGCATAACTGAGCGGCATAGGGCAGGTCGTGGGTGACAATGAGCATCGTCGCGTCCAGCCCCAAAAGCGTCTCGGCCAGTTCACGTCTGGCCACCGGATCGAGGTTGGCCGACGGTTCGTCGAGGACCAGGATCTGCGGATCACATGCCAGCACCGTCGCCAACGCCGCGCGGCGCCGCTGGCCCGCCGACAAGTGGGTGGGGTTGCGGTCGGCCTGCTCGGTCAGTGACACGGCAGCCAGGGCCTGCGCCACCCGATCGGCGAGTTGCTGGCCACCCAGCCCAAAGTTGGCGGGGCCGAACGCGACATCCTCAGCGACCGTCGGCATGAACAGCTGGTCGTCGGGGTCTTGGAACACCAGGCCGACATGCTGACGGATGTCGTGCAGGTTCTTGCGATTCACCGGCGTTCCGCCGATGCGCACCGACCCGGAGGTAGCTGTGAGTACACCGTTGAGGTGCAACATCAGTGTGGTCTTGCCCGCACCGTTAGGCCCGAGCACAGCGACCCGTTCACCAGGTGCGACAGCGAGGTCGAGCCCGTCGAGGGCGACGTGCCCGTCCGGATAGACGTGATGCAGGTCCTCGATCCGGACGGCGGCGACGGTCATCGGATCACCCACGCCAACACCGACACTGCTATCGCGGCTGCGGCCGGGATCATCGTCAACGCCCACTGGATCGGTAAAGCCCTGGGCGGCGCTCCGATCACTGCCAGGTCGGGCACGCCCCCGTCGAAGCCTCTCGACAGCATCGAGTGATACACCCGCTCGCCCCGTTCATAGGACCGTAGGAACAGCGCGCCGATGCCCGTGGCGATGGCGCGCGCCTGGTGCAGCGCCCGCGGTGAATCTCCTCGCGAGATCCGCGCCATCCGCATTCTGCCCGCCTCCGACGCGAGCAGGTCGATGTACCGGATCATCAGCACGAGTACCGATGTCATCACTGCGGGGACACCTAGCCGGCTCAGCGCGGCGGGTAGTTCGGCCGCGGACGTGGTGGCGGCCAGCGTGAGCGCTGCGGCCACACCCAGGGTGCCTTTGATGACGATCCCCCACGCCGCATACAGCCCCGCGACCGACAGCTGCAGCCCGCCGACAGCCACTCGGTCACCGCCCTCTGCAAAGGGCAGCAGCAGTGCCAGGACCAGGAACGGCGCCTCGATCAGCATCCGAGGCAAAACCCAGCGTAGCGGGATGCGCGCAAGCCGCCACACGGCCATCACGATCAGTGCGTAGACGGCGAACGGCCAGAACATCTCCCGCGATGTGGCGACGACGGCCAGCACAAAGACCAACAGACACGCGATCTTGACCTCGGCCGGCGCGCGGTGCACGGCGGAGTCGCCGTGTCGGTACAGCGGGTGGGCTCCGGCGCCCACGGCTAGTGCCCGCTCGACTCGGTGGCGGTTGTCTCTTCACTGCCCTTCGGACGGGTACGGGCGATCAGCCAGAAGCCGCCGCCCGCGAACACGACCGTGACGAGAACGCCGATCACACCTGCGAGGCCACCGGTACCTTCGCGTCCGTCGAGCGCATAGCCGGCCAACGTCGAGTCAGCGAGATGATGGTCGCCGGCCTCCTGTGCGATGCAGTCACCTGTCAACTGCTCGCCGGCAGCGGTCTCCACGACCTCGCAGCCACGCAGGGTCGCCGAATTCAGGCCATCCGGGCTCGAACTCGCGTAGTAGGACGCCACCCCGGCGATCAGCAGGGTGGCCGCGGCAAAGACCACCCAGAACGACCAGCGTCGCCTCATACCGGAACCTCAGCACGGTGGCGGCGCAGCAGATACACCAGATCGGGGCGGGCCCGCGCCACCGCCATAACCGTGACGGCGGTGATGACGCCCTCACCGACACCGATGAGCGCGTGGGTGAGGAACATATATCCCGCGACAGTGCCCATGGACGCCGGGGCCGCTCCGCCCATCGCGTACTGGAGCACGAATCCCATTGCCGCACACACTGTTCCGACAAGTCCCGCAAAGAATGCGACAAATCCGATGATGCGCGCCGACGGACCGTCAGCGCTGCGGCGCGCCGCCGAGTACCGTGCCACCGAGCGCCGTGCCACCGAGTGCCGTGCCACCCAGTACATAGCCACCGCGAGCCCGTACCCGGCGCCCACGCCGATGATCGCCATGTTGACGATGTTCATTCCCAGCGCGGTGACGCCACCGTCGGCGAACAGCAGGGACTGCACCACCAACACGATCGCGATGCACAAGGCCCCGGTGTACGGTCCGACGAGAATCGCCGCGAGTGCACCGCCGAGTAGGTGGCCGCTCACACCGGGCAAAATCGGAAAATTGACCATCTGTACAGCGAAGACGAACGCCGCCACCAGGCCCGCGAGAGGCACTGTCCGCTCGTCAAGTTCGGTGCGAGCCTTCCACCCGCAGACTCCCAGTGCGATCAGCGCGATAGCCCCGAACAACACCGAGGTCTGCGCGTTGACGATGCCGTCGCTCATGTGCATGGCGACATACTGGGCGCTCACCTCGCGAGCCTATTGCGTCAACTAAACATCTGTCCAGCTGATCAGATGAACAGTCAGCCCCTCCCCTCAACGGGTAGAAGCATTGCCGATCAGTGGCGTCAAGAACGACCGCGCGGCGCGTTGTGGCGAGCGCCGATCCAGTGCAGCAGGTCGTGCACGGTCTCGTCATCCAACCTGTAGCTAACCGAGCGACCGGTGCGGGTACTCGTCACCCAGCCCTGCGCGCGAAGTACCCGAAGTGCTTGCGACACCGTATTTTCCGACCGGTCGAGCGCCGCAGCAAGGTCGCTGACGCAAATTCCCGGCGCCCGATGCAGGCTCAGTAGGATTTCCAAGCGATGGGGGTCGGACACCAGATCGAAGCGCTGAGCCCAGCCCGAGGTGTCCACGTCGGACAGCGCCGACGAGGCCAGCTCGACCACCGACTGATCCTCCACACCGCCAAATGTAGTCCGGTACCCAATGTAGTTCTGCGCGAGCGCGCAGAAAATGCCAGCATTCAACGCGTGTCGGCGGGCAGACCCGCGCGCTCGCGATGTGGCACTCAGTCCAGGAATCCGTGCAGCAGCGCGTCGCCGACCTACAGTGGCGTGACGTAGGCGGAGCAGATTCCGCCGTCGACGAGGAACGACGACGCGGTGATAAATGATGCGTCGTCGCTGGCCAGGAAGGCCACCGCGGCCGCGAGTTCCTCCGGTTCAGCGAACCGGCCCAGCGGCACGTGCACCAGCCTTCGGGCGGCACGCTCGGGGTCCTTGGCGAACAGCTCCTTGAGCAGCGGTGTGTTCACAGGTCCCGGGCACAGCGCGTTGACACGAATGCCCTGTCGGGCGAACTGCACACCGAGCTCACGTGACATTGCCAGCACACCGCCCTTGGAAGCGGTGTAAGAGATCTGCGACGTCGCCGACCCCGACATCGCGACGAACGACGCGGTGTTGATGATCGAGCCCTTCTGTTGCGGAACCATGTGGCGCAGCGCGGCTTTACAGCACAGGAACACAGATTTGAGGTTCACGTCCTGTACGCGCTGCCACGCATCGAGCCCAGTGAGCTCGATCAGATCGTCATCTGGAGGTGAGATTCCCGCATTGTTGAACGCAATGTCGACCGAGCCGTGCACCTCGACGGCCGTGTCGAACAAGTGGTCTACGGCAACCTGGTCGGAGACGTCGACATGCACGAAGGTGACGTTCATGTCGTTCGCGACGGCCTTGCCGGCCGCTGGGTCGACGTCCCCGATGACGACTATGGCGCTTTCAGCCTGCATCCGCTTGGCGGTGGCCAGGCCGATGCCG
>CAXMSM010000295.1:0-2679 GCA_964195655.1 uncultured Gammaproteobacteria bacterium
GGTGACTGTCCCCCACAACTTGCCGACCGACTGGGTCGGGAGGGCTCGCCACGCCGGCGGGACCAAAGGTAGAAAGAGAGAAGGTCAGCAATGGCATTGGTGAATGCGGATACACCGCAGCTCATGGCGGAGGCGGCGAACTTCGACCGGATCTCCGGCGAACTTCAGTCCGTCCTCGCCCAGGTCGAGTCGACCGCTGCCGGTCTTGCACAGAGCCTGCATAGCGAAGGTGCGGGGCAGGCCGCGCAGGCTGCACTGCTGCGATTCCAGGAGGCGTCGAGCCAGCAGATCCGTCTGCTCACCGACATCTCACAGAACATCCACACCAGTGGGACCTCGTACGTCAACACCGACGTGAATAACGCAGACAGTTTCGCGTCGCAGATGCAGATCTAGTTCAACTCAAACGATCTAGTTCAACTCACACGGAAACGGAGACAAAGACGTGGGGCTTATCAACTACAATTTCGGCGCGATCGAGGCGGCCTCTGCTGAGGTCCACGGGGCGGTGGGCCGGACGGCAGGCTTACTCGATGAGGGCCAGGGATCACTCGCCCGACTGCAAGGTGCATGGGAAGGCACCGGCTCGATGGCGTATCAGTCCGTCCAGCAACGCTGGGACTCGAACTCCCAGGAATTGAACCTGGCTCTACAAAATCTTGGCCAGGCAGTCAGCAATGCCGGTTCCACCATGGGAACCGCCGAGAGAGGCGTCGAGGGAAGCTTCAGTCTGTAACGCGATGGGGTGCGCGGGTGGGCGACTGCCTACATGATCGTCATCATGGGACCGCCCACCGCGTGCTCCATACCAAACACTTGAGAGGTACACATGTCGGCCGACTATGAGCGGCTCTTCCACTCCCCGGACGCTGTGAGAACGGTTGACGAGGACGCAGACCGCGATACTCCGCAAGCCGGGCGGGACATTGCGGCACTCCAGGGAGATGCGTCAGGAAACGATGCGACTCATCCCCCCATGCCCATCGTGGCCCCGCGTACGCGGGCCGCTGAGCTGTCTCCGCCAGGGCAGAACGAGGTCACCAGCCAGATTCCGTCGACGCACGGGACAGACCCGGAGCGTGTCCCGAATAACGGGATGATGCGGGCCCCGCAGGATTCGACACCCTCGGGTGTGCGCCATGAGCAGCATCGCCCCGCCCAGGCTGGGGTACCGCAGCCGGCTCCCGTCCCTGCCCCGTCCCAGTACTTCGCCGACAGCGGGGGTACCCGGCGGTCCGTCGCGCAGCCCGCCCCTACGTCGGCGGCGACTATGGGTAATTACCGCGCGATCGATGCGCTGTCGCATGTCGGAGTGCGCAGCGCGGTGAAGATGCCGCCGCAGCGCGGCTGGCGGCATTGGGTCTATCTACTGACCCGCTTCAACCTTGGGATTTCGCCGGACGAGCTGTACGAGATGGATCTGCACGCCCGCATCCGCCGCAATGCCCGCGACTCCTACCAGATCGGAGTGTTCGGCCTGAAGGGTGGAGTGGGGAAGACGGCCGTGACGGTGGCGCTTGGTTCGGCGCTGAGCAGGGTCCGGGGCGACCGGATCCTTGCGATCGACGCGGATCCCGACGGCGGAAACCTTGCTGACCGGACCGGCCGGCAGTCGGCCGCCACGATCGCGGATCTACTGACCGACAAGGAATTGCACCGCTACAACGATATTCGCGCATACACGAGCATGAATAGCTCGAATCTCGAAGTGCTGTCGTCTGAGGAGTACAGCGCGGCGCGCCGCGAATTCAGCGACGCGGACTGGCAGGGCGCGACGGAGATCGCGTCGCGCTACTACAATCTGGTACTGGCCGACGGTGGCGCCGGCCTCTTCCAGCCGGCCGCGCGTGGCGTGCTGTCGACGGTGTCAGGTCTGGTGATCGTTGCGAGCGCCTCGATCGACGGCGCTCGGCAGGCGGCGGTCACGATGGACTGGCTGCGGCAGAACGGATACCAGGACTTACTGGGGCGTTCGTGCGTGGTGATCAACCACGTTGCGCCAGGTAAAGCCAACCTCGACGTCGAGGATCTGGTTGAGCAGTTCGAGAGGCATGTGCCACGGGGCAGAGTGATCGTGCTTCCGTGGGATAGGCACATCGCCGCGGGTATGGAGATCCAATTCCAACTGCTAGGCAAGGAATTTGGACGAAAAATCGTCGAGTTGGCGGCCGCGCTTTCCGATGATTTTGACAGGCTCGAACGGCGTTGAGTGAGACGGCCGCATCCCCATCATCGTCGAGCGCCACGCCCGGCCAGCCGTCAACCACGCGAGTCACGATCCTGACTGGTCGGCGCATGACCGATCTCGTGCTGCCGTCGGCCGTGCCGGTCGAGACGTATGTCGACGAAACGGTCGCGGTGTTGGCCGAAATCCTCGAAGGCACCCCGGAAGATGTGTTGGCGGGCTTTGACTTCAACGCCCAAGGCGTCTGGAGCTTCGCACGTCCTGGGGCGCCGCCGATCAAGCTCAGCGAGTCACTGACCGGCGCGGGCGTGGTCGACGGATCCTTGCTGACTCTCGTGTCGGTCAGTCGCACTGAACGCTACCGGCCATTGGTCGAGGATGTGATCGATGCGATCGCCGTGCTCGACGAGACACCGGAGTTTGATCGCCGAGCGCTGTACCGCTTTGTCGGATGGGCTTTGCCCATAGCGTCGTTGATCGTCGCCACGGTCGCG
>CAXMSM010000296.1:0-10490 GCA_964195655.1 uncultured Gammaproteobacteria bacterium
CACTGCAACGCCTGTGATTTCGGTGTAGTTGGTCACGCTGTGGGCGACCAACTACACCCAAGTCGCTGTTATCCGATCAGTTCGACCAGGGTTGCGTTGGCGGTGCCACCACCCTCGCACATGGTCTGCAACCCGTAACGAATTCCGTTGTCCCGCATGTGGTGGACCATCCGCGTCATGAGCACCGCACCCGACGCGCCAAGGGGGTGACCCAGCGCGATCGCACCGCCGAGCGGGTTGAGCTTGCTCCCATCGGCGCCGGTTTCAGCCAGCCACGCCAGCGGGACCGGTGCGAATGCCTCGTTGACCTCGAAGACACCAACGTCGGACAGGTCCACGCCGGCCTTGTGTAGCACCTTCTCGGTCGCCGGAATCGGCCCGGTCAGCATCAGTCTGGGGTCGGACCCGGTGACCGCGCCGGCACAGTAACGCGCCAGCGGGGTCACCCCGAGCGTCACCGCATTTTCGGCGGTCATGACAAGCAGTGCCGCCGCGCCGTCGGAGATCTGGGAAGAGTTCCCGGCATGGATCACGCCGTCATCGGTGAACGCCGGCTTCAGCCCGGCAAGTTTCTCCGGCGTCGTCCCGCGCCGAATGCCCTCGTCATCGGTGACGACACCCCCCTGAGTGAAAATGGGCATGATCTGTTCCTTGAACGCTCCGGCGTCCTGCGCGGCCGCCGCCCGCTCGTGGGATTGCGCAGAATACTCATCGAGTCGGGTGCGCGAGAAGTTCCACCGTTGCGCAATCATTTCGGCTGAGATGCCCTGGTTGAACGAGAAGTCGTCATAACGGGCACGGACTTTCGGCCCGTAGGGCATACCGGTGGCCCGCGCGGAGCCCAGCGGCACGCGGCTCATCACCTCTACTCCCCCGGCCACCACCACGTCCTGCTGCCCCGAGATCACTGCCTGCGCGGCGAAGTCGAGCGCCTGCTGGCTCGATCCGCAGGCCCGGTTGACCGTTGTGCCCGGGATGTGTTCGGGCCAGCCCGCCGCCAGTACCGCATACCGGCCGATGTTGCTCGACTGGTCGCCAACCTGGGACACGCAACCCCACACCACGTCATCGATGATTTTGGGGGGGACGCCAGTACGTTCGACGAGTTCGTTGAGCACCACCGCCGAAAGGTCGGCCGCATGCTGGTCGGACAGGCCGCCGTTGCGCTTGCCGACGGGCGTGCGCACAGCTCCCACGATGACGGCTTCCCGCATTACCTCTGCTCCGATCTGGGCCCCGGCCCTTTGGCCACCGTCCATCGACCAGTGAACTCCGGATCCCGCTTGGCGGCGAACACGGCGTAGGCCTGCGACGAGTCTGCCATCGCCGGACCGGCAGCGCCTGACCCGACATCTGCGGCGCTGCGCTCTCAGTAACTACGGGGCAGGCCCAGGACGTGCTCACCGAGGAAATTGAGGATCATCTCTTGACTCACCGGAGCGATCTTCATCAACCGCGACTCCCGGAAGTATCGCGACACGTGGTACTCCTCCGAGTACCCCATCCCGCCATGCAATTGCAGGGCACGGTCGGCGGCGTCGAAGCCGGCGTCGGCACAGAGATACTTCGCCGTATTCGCCTCACGCCCACAAGGTTTGTCGTTGTCATAGAGCCAGGTCGCCTTGCGCAGCACTAGTTCGGCGGCGTCGAGGCGGGCCAGCGAATCAGCCAGCGGGAACTGCAACCCCTGATTCATGCCGATCGGGCGGTCGAAGACAACGCGCTCGTTGCCGTACTTCACCGCCTTCTCGAGTGCGACACGACCGGTTCCCAACGCCTCGGCGGCGATCAGCATTCGCTCGGGGTTGAGCCCGTCCAGGATGTACTTGAATCCCTTACCCTCCTCGCCGACCCGATCCTCGATCGGCACGATCAGATCGTCGATGAACAGTTCGTTCGAGCTGACGGCGTTGCGCCCCATCTTCTTGATCGGCCGAATATCAACGTGGTCCCGGTCCAAGTCAGTCAGGAACAGCGTCATGCCATCGGTCTTCTTGGCGACTTCGCTGTGGGGCGTGGTCCGGGTGAGCAGCAGGATCTTCTCGGACTCGAGCGCCTTGGAAATCCAGACCTTGCGGCCGTTGATGCGGTACGTGTCGCCCTCTCGCTTGGCGAAGGTCGTGATGCGCGAGGTGTCTAGACCCGCGCCGGGTTCGGTGACACCGAAGCAAACGTGCAGGTCTCCGTCAACGATGCGGGGCAGCGTCCGTGCTTTCAGATCGTCGGAGCCGTGTTTGACGACCGGTTGCATCCCGAAAATCGACAGGTGGATCGCGCTGGCACCGTTCATCGCGGCGCCTGAGCGCGAGATCTCCTCCAACAGCAGGGAGGCCTCGGTGATACCCAGGCCGTGGCCGCCGTACTGCTCCGGAATCGTCATTCCCAGCCAGCCGCCCTTGGCGATGGCGTCGTAGAACTCGCGCGGGAATTCGCCCGCGAGGTCCATCTCCATCCAATACCGGTCGTCGAACCTGCCCGCCAGCTCAGCTACCGACCTGCGAATCAACTCCTGATCCTCGGTCAGTTCGAAACTCATGCCGCCCGGCACAGACACATCTCCTTCGTCGCCAGCTGGTTATTGAACATATCCCGATCTACCGGAACCTCGTCACCGACTGCTACCTTCGGCGGGTGAGGCCGCGCCGCCTGCTGATCCGTTACGCCGCCGGTCTCACGTTGGCCTACGTGCTGACAGTCGCCGAAGTGGTTGCGATCGTCGTGTCGCTCATCGGCCGCAGCTTCGTCACATCAGGCAACGTGATAGCTCTGGTGGTGGTCAGCGTCGTCGGCACCATCACGGTGGCCGCGGGCGCAATACTGACCGTTGCGCCGTCCCTGCGGTGGCTGGACGCCGGGCTGACCCCTACCGACGCTCAGCTCAGCTCAGCGACCAAGACGATGCGCCGACAGACAGCCATCACGCTCGCGCCGTGGGCCCTGGCGGCCGCAATCCTCGTACCGCTCAACCTCGACGCAGAACCGGCGGTCCTCATCGTCATCTCCTCGGCGATCCTGTTCGGTGCGATCGCCAATGTGTGCACCGGATTCCTGTGCACGCTACGCACACTTCGCCCGCTGCTGGCCGGCGTGCCGGCCGACCTCAGGCACCCGGTCGCACCGGGGGTGCGTGCCCGGCTGCTTCTGATGTGGACGGTGTGCACAGCGCTGCCCGGGTTGGCGATCGCGCTGCTGCTGGTCATGCGTTCCAACGGCTGGCTGCTCCACGACTCCAGCCCGACCGAACTCGCGCTCCTGGTGTTGGCGCTGGTCGCGGTAGTACTTGGGCTACGGGCCACGATCGTGGTTTCGATGTCGATCTCCGACCCGGTCAACCAGGTGGTGGAGGCGATGGCCGACGTCGAGAACGGACTCATCAACCAGACCATCGACGTCTACGAATGGTCTGAGATCGGCCGACTGCAAGCGGGTTTCAACTCAATGGTCGCCGGACTGCGGGAACGTGACCGGCTGCGCGACCTGTTCGGGCGTCACGTCGGCGAGGAAGTCGCCCGGCGCGCTGTCGAGCAGAACGAATCGCCGTCAGGCGATGAACGCGACGTGGCGGTCCTGTTCATCGACCTGGTGGATTCGACGCAGCTGGCAATCGTTCACGAACCCCACGAGATCGCGCGCCTGCTCAACGAGTTCTTCCGAATCGTGGTCGCAGCCGTCGACAAGCAACATGGTTTGATCAACAAGTTCCAGGGCGATGCGGCGCTGGCGGTGTTCGGCGCTCCGCTGAGGATCACCGATCCCGCATCGGCGGCGCTGTCCGCGGCGCGCGCACTGGCCGCGGAACTGCGCAGACTTCCAGTGGACTTCGGTATCGGTGTATCAGCGGGTCCGGTGTTCGCCGGAAACATTGGCGCCGAGAACCGCTACGAGTACACCGTGGTCGGTGACGCGGTGAACGAAGCGGCGCGATTGTCCGACTGCGCCAAGGAATTCGAGGGCAGGGCGCTGTGCTCTGGTGTGGCACTCGAGCGGTCGGACCGCGCCGAGCGCGAATGCTGGGAACCCCGTGGGCAGACGACACTGCGCGGGAGACCCGACCGTACCGACATCTACGTGCCTATTTCGCCGTAGCCGCGTTCGGGCAGGAGCTGGATCGATCACCCCTACCGTCCTTGAAGCATTCGCCTGGCCTGATTTGGCGGCCTGGCGCTCGACAGAGTTGGATGGGGTGATGGCCGACGTCAGCCGCTCCCGAACGATCGCCGCTACCCCGGAGTCGATCTGGGGGGTGCTGGCCGACTTCGGTGCGATCAGCGCGTGGGCCGAGGGCGTGGACCACTCGTGTGTGATCAGCACCGGCGAAGACACGGATCCGATCGGTATGACCCGCCGGGTACAGGTGGGCCGAGACACGTTGGTCGAGACGATCACGGCGTTCGCCCCGCCACGATTGCTCGCCTACGAAATCTCTGGTGTGCCCCCGATGTTGTCGGTGTCGAACCGGTGGCATCTGACTCCCGCCGGAAACGGCAGGACCACCGTGACGCTCACCAGCAGTGTCTGGATGCAGCTCCGTCCACTCCGCCCGATAGTTGAACGTGTCGGCGCACGGTTGATCGCGAAGCGATCCGAGCCTCTGCTGAACTCGCTGGCCAAGCACCTTGAGAGGAAGACATGAGCGCTGACCACCCGGACATCGTCATCGTGATGACCGATGAGGAACGCGCCGCCCCACCCTATGAAACCGAGCCGGTCAGCAACTGGCGTGACGAAACATTGCACGGCAGAAGATGGTTTGACGAGCACGGAGTCAGTTTCGGCCGTCATTACACCGGCTCGCTGGCTTGTGTGCCCAGCCGCCCGACCATTTTCACCGGCCAGTACCCCGATCTGCACGGCGTCACACAGACCGACGGCATCGGCAAGGCCTACGACGATTCCCGGCTGCGCTGGTTGCGCCGCGGCGAGGTCCCCACACTCGGCAACTGGTTCCGCGCCGCAGGCTATGACACCCACTATGACGGCAAGTGGCATATCACCCACGCCGACCTGACCGACCCGGCCACCGGAGAATCATTGGCCACCAACAACGACCGCGGTGTTATCGATCCCGATGCGGTGCGCCGCTACCTCGACGCCGATCCGCTTGACCCATATGGCTTCTCGGGATGGGTGGGCCCGGAACCGCACGGAGGTAAGCTCGCCGACGCCGGTATTCGCCGCGACCCGCTGATTGCCGACCGCGTCGTAGCCTGGCTTGAGGACCGATATAAGCGGCGTCGGGCGGGAGATGCCGCCGCACTTCGCCCGTTCCTGCTGGTGGCCAGCTTCGTCAACCCGCATGACATTGTGCTGTTCCCGGCCTGGGTGCGGCGGAATCCGATTCAGCCGTCGCCCCTTGACCCGCCCCCGATCCCGCCCGCACCTACCGAGGACGAGGACCTTTCCACCAAACCGGCCGCCCAGATCGCCTTCCGTGAGGCCTACTACTCCGGCTACGGTCCGGCGCGGGCGGTCGCGCGAACCTACAAGCGGAACGCTCAGCGCTACCGGGACCTCTACTACCGATTGCATGCCGAAGTCGACACCCCGATCGACCGGGTGCGACGCGCGGTCACCGAAGGTGGAGCCACCGGCGAGCCCGATGACACGGTCCTGGTGCGCACCGCCGACCACGGCGACCTTCTCGGCGCCCATGGCGGGCTGCATCAGAAGTGGTTCAACCTCTACGACGAGGCGACCCGGGTGCCGTTTGTCATCGCCAGGGTTGGGTCACACCCGACGCCGCCGCGCACGGTGACGACGCCGACCTCACATGTCGACCTGGTGCCGACGCTGTTATCGGCCGCCGGTGTCGATGTCGACGCGGTTGCGACCGCACTGGGCAAGTCATTCTCGGAGGTGCACCCACTGCCCGGACGCGACCTGATGCCCGTCGTCGAGGGCGCACCGGCCGATGACAGTCGCCCTGTGTACTTGATGACGCGAGACAACATGCTCGAGGGAGACACCGGCGCCTCTGGGGTCGCACGCGCGTTGAAGCTGACTTCGAATCCACCTGCTCCGCTGCGTATCCGGGTTCCCGCCCACACAGCGGCCAACTTCGAGGGCCTGGTCGTGCGCGTGGACGAATCGGCCGCCAGGGGCGGTGCGGGGCATCTGTGGAAGCTCGTGCGCACATTCGACGACCCAGGCACCTGGACCGAGCCTGGGGTGCGTCATCTGGCCGCTGACGGGATGGGTGGCCAGATGTACCGCAGCGATCCGCTCGACGATCAGTGGGAGTTATACGATCTCACCGACGATGCGATAGAAGCGGGTAACCGCTGGACCGATCCCGACCTCCACGACCTGCGCGCCCACCTGCGATCACAACTCAAATACGTACGCGCGGAATCGGTTCCCGAGCGCAACCAACCCTGGCCGTATGCGGTCCGCCGACCTCCACGCACACCTTCACGATGGGCACCTATGCGAGCAGTGCGCGAACTGCTGGGAAAAGGATAGCCGAACTCGGCCCGCGAATCGGCCAGCGTCGGTAACCTCGCGGATATGCTCATCGCCGCGCTGCGCGACATGCAGTGGCGCAAACGGCGCTTTGTCATCGCAGTCTTCAGTACCGCCATCATCTTTGCGATGACACTCGTACTCACCGGGCTCGCGAACGGCTTCCGGGTGGAGGCCGAACGGACCGTCGACGCGCTCGGTGTCGATACGTTCCTGGTCAAGGCAGGCGCTTCCGGTCCGTTCGTCGGAGCGACTCCGTTCGCGCCGACCGAACTTGGGCGGATCGCCGTAGCGCCCGGCGTGATCGATGCGGCTCCGCTGGCATACGCCGGCGGCACGATCACCGAGGGCGAAACAACGCGCAATGCCGACCTGTTCGGCGCACCTGAGCACGGTCCAGGCATGCCGGCCACCTCGGAGGGCCGGGCACCGTCGACACCGCACGAGGTCGCGGTCTCGAGCACGCTCGGGCGCCAGTTGGGCGACGACATCGAAATCGCATCAACCAAGCTTCGCGTCGTCGGCATCGTGGAAAACTCCACCGCGCTGGCCAACCTGCCCAATATCTTCTTTACCACCGCCGGCGCCCAGGAACTGGTGTACGGCGGCCAACCGCTGGTCACGTCGATCGGCATCCGCGGTGAACTCCGCGACGTTCCCGACGGATACCAAGCCTTCGACCGAGAAGGCGCGATCGCCGATCTACTGCGGCCACTCAAGGTCGCCGTCGATGCGATCACGATCGTCGCGGTTCTGCTATGGATCGTGGCAGCGTTGATCGTGGGTTCGGTGATCTACCTCTCTGCGCTCGAGCGTCTGAGAGACTTCGCGGTGTTCAAGGCGATCGGCGTCCCGACCCGCAACGTCGCTGCCGGGCTGGCCATGCAGTCGGTCATCGTGGCACTGTTGGCCGCGCTCGTGGGCGTCGGGCTGTCGAAAATGCTGGCGCCGCTGTTCCCGATGCAAGTCATCGTGCCTGGGGAGGCCTACGTGGCACTACCCGTGATTGCGGTCGTGATCGGTCTGGTGGCCAGCGCCACTGGGCTTCACCGCGCGGTGTCCGTCGATCCCGCGCTGGCGTTCGGAGGTCCGTAACTGTGGGCGATCTGTCCATCCAAAACCTGGTGGTCGAGTACTCCAGTGGCGGATACCCGGTCCGGCCGATCGATCATTTCAACCTCGACGTGGCCGCCGGCTCACTGGTGATCCTGCTGGGCCCCAGCGGTTGCGGGAAGACGACTTTGTTGTCATGCCTTGGCGGCATCCTGCGCCCGCAGGAAGGGGCGATCAAGTTCGGCGACGTCGAAGTCACCTCGCTGGACACCCGAGGCCTCTCGGACTACCGGCGCGAAACGGTGGGCATCGTATTCCAGGCGTTCAACCTGGTGCCCAGCCTCACGGCTCTGGAGAACGTGATGGTTCCCATGACCGCGGCAGGCATGTCCCGCCGCGCGGCGCGCGAGAAGGCCAAGGAACTGCTGACGCGCGTCGGCCTGAAGGACCGGATGACCCACCATCCAGGAGATCTCAGCGGAGGACAGCAACAGCGCGTCGCGGTCGCACGGGCGATCGCCCTGGATCCTCCCCTGGTGGTGGCCGACGAGCCCACGGCGCACCTGGACTTCGTCCAGGTCGAAGAGGTGCTGCGATTGATCCGCGAACTCGCCACCGGTGACCGGATGGTCGTCGTCGCCACCCACGACAGCCGGATTCTGCCGTTGGCCGATCGCATCGTCGAACTGGTACCGGAGTTCGCCTCGACCGACCGGGAGCCCCAAACCGTGCAACTCGAGGCCGACGACGTGCTCTTCGAGCAGGGCACGATGGGCGACCTGATCTACGTCGTGTCCGAGGGCGAGGTCGAGATGGTGCGCGAATTGCCCGGTGGTGAAGAGGAATTGCTCAAGGTGGCCGCCGCCGGTGACTACTTCGGTGAGATCGCACCGCTGTTTCACATGCCCCGCTCCGCGACAGTGCGAGCGCGAACCGATGCGACGGTCATCGGCTACACCGTGCAGGCATTCCGTGCGCGAATCGGTGCCGGCGGGGTGCGCGACCTCATCGAGCACCGCCCGCTGTCGGTGGACTGACACGCCGCCGCAGACCTCTGGTCACGAAGACCGCAACTCCTGACGGCCCGCTTGATATGGGTGCATCAAATTGACGTGCGCGAGGGGGGACTTGAACCCCCACGTCCTAAGACACGGGAACCTAAATCCCGCGCGTCTGCCAATTCCGCCACTCGCGCCTTCAGAGCCTCGATGGTAACGCGGTACCTTTCAATGGTGTCCACTACACGGCGTAGGAGGCCGGTACTCATCCTGCTGGTCGCCGCGGCCGCCAGCGGCTGCCTCGCCTTGGCATGGTGGCAGTGGACCCGTTTCGAATCGACCTCAGGCGGCTTCCAGAACCTCGGTTACGCGTTCCAGTGGCCGCTGTTCGCCGGTTTCTGCCTGTACGCCTACTACAAGTTCGTCCGCTATGAAGAAGCCCCACCGGAGCCACGCTCGCAGCAGTCTGTCACCGAGATCCCCGCGGGGTTGCTTCCCGAACGGCCAGCACCGGCAACCCATATCGACGACCACACAATGCGTGAGTACAACGCCTACCTAGCCGAACTGGCCAAGGCCGATAACGACGAGAGAAAAACGACAGGAACCGGTTCGTGAGCGCACCCGACTCCCCCTTGCCCATCACACCCGTCGAGACCATCCGCAAGGCGTTACTCGGCTACCGGGTGCTCGCCTGGGCGACCGGTCTCTGGTTGATCGCCCTCTGCTACGAGATGGTGATGAAGTACGCCTTCGGAGATGACTCACTGGGCTGGATCGCAGTCGTGCACGGGTGGGTCTACTTCGTCTACCTGCTGTATACCGCCAACCTCGCGGTCAAAGTCCGCTGGCCGATCGCCAAGACTGTCGGCGTGCTGCTCGCCGGCACCATCCCGTTGGTTGGCATCATCGTCGAGCACTTCCAGACCCAGAACATCAAGGCACAGTTCGGCATCTGAGCTCGCTACACTCGGAGTGGTGTCAGCCAGCCCCGGAGTGCGCTGCGGCGCAGTTCTAGCGGACGACTTGGCCGCGACAAGCTCCCTGGTCCCCGCTCTCACCGGTCTGCGCGCCGTCGCCGCGTTTCTTGTCCTCAGCACCCACGCGGCGTTCGCGACCGGCTACCTCACCCACGGATACCTCGGTGCGGTCTACGCCCGCCTGGAGATCGGGGTCGCGATTTTCTTCGTGCTGTCCGGTTTCCTGTTGTTCCGGCCATGGGTGCGTGCGGCTGCGGAAGGTGGGCCGTCTCCCTCACTGTGGCGCTACGGCCGGCACCGGTTTACCCGCGTTGTACCGGCCTACTTGGTCGCGGTATTGGCGACGTTCGCGATCTACACCGTCTTCGCCCCCGGACCGAACCCCGGACAGACCTGGCACGGGTTACTCCGCTATCTGAGCTTCACCCAGATCTACACCGACGGCTACCTGACCACCATGCTGCACCCCGGGCTCTCGCAGATGTGGAGCATGGCGGTCGAGGTGGCTTTCTACGTGGTGCTTCCCGCGCTTGCCTATCTGCTGTGCCGCGGTCAGTGGCGGCCCCGACGCACCCTCGCGGGGCTGGCCGCACTCGCTGCGGTGACCCCCGGCTGGCTCATCCTTGTCGCCAGCACAGCCTCCGATGCTGTGCTACCCAACTCTGCGGGCATGTGGCTTCCCGCCCACATCGCCTGGTTCGCCGGCGGGATGGCACTGGCGGTATTGCAGTCGGTCGGCACCCGATGCGCTGCCGGAATCGCGATCCCTGTAGCGGCGGCCCTCTATCTGGTGGTGTCGACGCCGATCGGCGGAGCGATCCTCGGTCCAGACCCGGCGTGGGTCCCGGTGACGAAATCGCTGCTGTATGCGGCGATCGCAACGTTGGCCGTCGCGCCGCTGGCACTCGGCGACCTGGGCTGGTATCAGCGTCTATTGGCCAGTAGACCGATGGTCTGGCTGGGCGAGATCTCCTATGAAATATTCCTGCTGCACGCG
>CAXMSM010000297.1:0-2105 GCA_964195655.1 uncultured Gammaproteobacteria bacterium
GTTCACCCCCGCTGTCGAGCTCGCCGACCGCGGATTCGACATCAGCCCGCGACTGGCTGCCGCCATCGCCGACGCCGCTCCCCAGCTCCGCCTGGATGAGAACGCCGCCGAGTACTTCCTGGATCCGGCCGGCTCCCCAAAATCTGCTCATACCGTTCTGACCAACCCGGCGTATGCAAAGACATTGGGCGCCATCGCATCCGACCCGCAGACGTTCTACACCGGCGAGATCGCTCTGGACATCGTGGCTGCAGCAGCGGACACCTCGGGGGGCCGAACCCCGGGCCTCATCAGCGTCGAGGACCTGGCGGGCTATGAGACCAAGATGCGCGATCCGCTGTGTATCGACTACCGCGGAAAGGAGATCTGCGGGATGCCGCCACCCTCGTCCGGCGGACTGGCAGTGGCCGCTACCCTCGGCATGCTTGAGCACTTCGCGATGACCGAGCACAAACCCAACGACGTTGACCTCAACGGTGGACGCCCCACCGTGATGGGTGTGCATCTGATCTCCGAAGCCGAGCGGCTGGCCTACGCCGACCGGGACCGCTACATCGCCGACACCGACTTCGTGCCACTGCCCGGCGGATCGCCGGACACGCTGCTGGGCAGCGACTACCTGGCGGGGCGCGCTGCGCTGATCGCGCAAGACCACACGATGGGCACCGCGAAACCGGGCGAGTTCGGTCCGCCGATCACCCCGGTGCCGCCAGCGCCAGAACACGGCACCAGCCACGTGAGCGTCGTCGACGACCAGGGCAACGCGGCGTCACTGACGGCCAGCATCGAAGCGGCGTTCGGCTCGTTCCACATGGTCGACGGATTCTTGCTGAACAATCAGCTGACCGATTTCTCGGCCAAACCCGTCGGCCCGGACGGCGCCCCAGTCGCCAACCGTTTGCAGCCGGGTAAACGGCCGCGCAGCTCGATGGCCCCCACGCTTGTCTTCGACGCGGGCACGCCCGACTCCCGGGGTCCGCTGTACGCCATCACGGGCTCACCCGGCGGGTCGACGATCATCCAGTTCGTCGTGAAAACCGTTGTGGGGTTGCTTGACTGGGGCTTGGATCCTCAGCAGGCAGTGTCCATGGTCGACTTCGGGGCCGCCAACTCACCGAAAACGAACGTGGGCGGCGAGCACCCGGTGATCGACACCTCGGATGACGGCCACCACGATCCACTCGTACAGGGGCTGCGGGCCCTGGGCCACCAGGTCGATATCGCCGACCAGTCCAGCGGACTGTCCGCCATCGTGCGTGACCCACCGGGCTGGGTCGGTGGTGCCGATCCCCGCCGCGAAGGTGCGGTCATGGGTGACGTCAGTTGATGTCGGGCCGGTAGCGCCGCACTAGGGCGCGAACCCGGTCCATCGACTCGACGGCACGCCTCTTATCCGCGGCCTGGACCGCCATCACCGCGATGTACTCGTCGTCGGGAAGATCGAGCCGCGCCCAGCGTGCTCCGGGGTGAAAGGACACCCCGAGGACCTGATTCCAGGGAAACAGCCGGTAACCGAACAGATTTCGCACTGCGACCCCGGCCGGACCAACGCGCAGCCGAGGCCGCGCGAACAGACACACGAACGCGGCGATGACCGCACCCAGCGCCGCAATGGCCACCTGGTCGGCTGTGCGGAAGATGACTCCAGTGGAGGACGCCTTGAGCAGCACACCGACGACGACGTGTACTGCCAGGATCAGCGCCGCCGCGCCGTAGGCGAAAATCGGTGTCAGGTGCGGCTTGACCTCAATGTCCCAGCTGCCCTCGTCGCGTCCCCTCATGAGTTCAGCTGGCGTCATGTGTTCAGCTGGCGCAACGTGAGCGCCGTGGACAGTGCCGCGGCTGCCGCCTGAGCCCCTTTATCCTCGCTCGACGCCGGCAACCCAGCCCGATCTAGTGCCTGGTGTTCGGTGTTCGTCGTGAGCACCCCGTTGGCGACGGGCGTGGACGTATCCAGCGATACCCGCGTCAGCCCCTGCGTGACTGCATCACAGACATAGTCGAAATGCGGTGTCTCACCACGAATCACCACACCGAGCGCCACCACGGCGTCGTGGGTCCTCGCCAGAGCTTGGGCCACAACCGGGATCTCGATGGCACCGAGG
>CAXMSM010000298.1:0-2720 GCA_964195655.1 uncultured Gammaproteobacteria bacterium
CCGTAGCCACCAACGACACCAACGGCGAACACACCGCCGAATACACCACCCCCACCGGGGCGACCTACCAATCCAACCCACCACCACTACCCGGACCACCAACACGACGAAAACTCAGCCTCACCGAAGGCGGACTCAGCATCGACCTCGTCACCTTCGACGCCGCCTAACAGACGATTCGGCGTACCGCCACTCGATCATGACCCGCGCACTACGTCGAGCGCGACATCACTCTGCCGAATTGAAGCAGCCGCTGCATCTGTGCCAGACCACCGCTATCGACTGACTTCACGAAACGAAATGACTCGCAATAGATGTCGGTTTCGGTCGCCGATTTCCGCCGCGACCGAGTGACCAGCTGCGTATACATCCGCAGCTTCACCTCCGACAGGCGGCGCGTGCCATCGCCGAGCACCTCGTATTCGGTGCTGAGAATCTGATCGGTGATGCTGGACAACAGGATCGCCCGAACCGAGGCCTTCAGGACGCGGTGCGGCTCACTGGCATCGTGCGCGTTGGACATGCCGTCGTCAGCCCGCCAGATGATTAGTCGGTGACCGTCGGTGACGAGGACCTCTTGCCAAAGCGCTTCGCCCCACGACTCCGCAGTAAAGCCACGCGACATGACAAACGACTTGATCGCGGCCAATTCCACAACCGAACGCAACTCGTCCAGTGCCAAATCAGGGTCACGCAAATAGACCCTCGCCGCCTCATTGACGCTGGAGTATGGAGCCCAGTCCTGCGGCGCACCCATCTACGTACCGGAACTGCCTTCGTGGCCGCCCTGCACGGCGGCCGCAGCCGCACGGATCTGCGGCGTCACCAACATGACTTGCCCGAGCACACCGTTGACGAACCCTGGTGAGTCATCGGTGGACAGCTGCTTTGCCAGTTCGACAGCCTCATCGACAGCCACCGGTTCAGGAACGTCTTCGCCATGCAGCAGTTCCCACACCGCGACGCGCAGGATGGCCCGGTCGACCGCGGGCAGCCGGTCCAGCGTCCAGCCCTGCAGGTGGGCCGAGATCAGATCGTCGAGATGCGCCAAGTGCTCGGTCACGCCGCGTGCGACCGTCACCGTGTACAGGTTCAGTGGCGACAGATCGTCGGACTGCTTCAGCGCCAATGCGTTTCGCCCCTCAGCGACCTCGGCGGCGGTGATCCCGCGTGCTTCAGCTTCAAACAGGAGATCCACAGCGCGTTTACGCGCCTGGTGCCGGCCCCGGTCGCCCTTCCGGTCAGGCATTGACCCTTCCCAAATAGCCGCCGTCGCGGGAATCCACTTTGAGCTTGTCGCCGGTGTTGATGAACAACGGCACCTGGATCTCGGCGCCGGTTTCCATTGTTGCAGGCTTCGTGCCCGCGCTGGATCGGTCGCCCTGCAGGCCGGGCTCAGTGGTAGCGACCACGAGTTCGACGGTCACCGGCAACTCAAGGTACAGCGGCGCCTCATTGTGGAAGGCGATCTGGACCGGCATGCTCTCCAACAGGAAGCCCGCCGCCCGGCCGACCAGCGACTCGGTCAGCGGGTGCTGCTCGAAATCCTCGGAGTCCATGAACACGAAGTCGGATCCGTCACGGTATAGGTAGGTGGCATCGCGACGGTCGACCGTCGCGATATCCACCTTCACTCCGGCGTTGTAAGTCTTGTCGACGACCTTGCCGGACAGCACATTCTTCAGCTTCGTCCGCACGAATGCCGGGCCCTTGCCAGGCTTGACGTGCTGAAATTCGACGATCTGCCAGAGTTGGCCGTCGATCTGCAGGACGAGCCCATTCTTGAAGTCTGCGGTCGATGCCACGGTCGGTTGTTCTCCTAGCTTCTAGAGGATCGCCAGTTCTTTGGGGAACCGGGTAAGCACTTCGGGGCTGTCGGCCCCGACGTTCCTGCCTGCGCCGCCACCTTCGGTCACCACCAGCGTGTCCTCGATGCGGACGCCGCCGCGGTCGGGCAGATAGACGCCGGGCTCGACCGTCACCGCGGAGCCAGCAAGGAGTGTACCGGCGGCCGCGGCGTTGATTCCCGGCGCTTCATGGATCTGCAGGCCCACCCCGTGGCCAAGGCCATGGCCGAAATTGTCGCCATACCCCGCATTGCTGATGACCTGGCGTGATGCCGCGTCGATGTCGCTCAGCGCAACCCCGGACGCGAGCACATCTCGGCCAGCGCGCTGGGCTGCAGCGACCAGATCGTAGATGTCGTGTTGCCACTGGGCCACCGGGGCGAGCACGAACGTGCGGGTCATGTCCGAGTGGTAGCCGGACACCAGGGCGCCGAAGTCGATCTTGACGAAGTCACCGGCAGCCAGGACCGCATCAGTGGGCCGATGGTGAGGGATCGCCGAGTTGGGTCCGGTCGCGACGATGGTCTCGAACGACGCCCCGTCGGCGCCGTGGTCGAGCATCAACGCCTCCAGTTCGCGCCTGACCTCTTTCTCGGTTCGGCCCGGACGCAGGCCGCCGCGTTCCACCAAGTCCTCCAGTGCCGCGTCAGCTGCCTCGCAGGCCAACCGCAGCAGTGCGATCTCACCGGCGTCCTTGACCTCGCGAAGACCCTCCACCGTCCCGCTGGCGGGCACCAATTCGCACTGCTCACCGGCCGCGCGGACGAGCGCAGCGATCCCGTCTACGGTAACCACGTGGCTCTCGAAGCCCAGTTTGCGGACACCGCCTTCGGCAGCTCGACCGACCAGATGCGGACCACACGCCCGCTCGAT
>CAXMSM010000299.1:0-8853 GCA_964195655.1 uncultured Gammaproteobacteria bacterium
CCCAGCAGCGGCCCGCACAGCAGGGCGACCACCGTGCGCATCTCGAGTTCGAGCGGCAGTAGCAACAGCAGTGCCGAAGCCAGGGTGGCGCACAACCAGCCCGCCGAATAAGCCCGGTGCAGCGCAGCGGCCACCGTGGCCGCGCCGGTCAGCGTCAGTAATGCGATCGCCACGGCTGCGGCGGTCAACCAGGCCAGCAGCGCACCGTCGGCGAGGTATTCCGCACCGAAGGCTTCCTGCAGCAGCCAGGGCCCGAATATCCCC
The DNA here is from genome assembly GCA_964195655.1 of uncultured Gammaproteobacteria bacterium. Taxonomy (GTDB): domain Bacteria; phylum Actinomycetota; class Actinomycetes; order Mycobacteriales; family Mycobacteriaceae; genus Mycobacterium. The sequence goes on from CAXMSM010000299.1 coordinate 265, forward strand.
GCGAGAGCGACCCCGACCACACCGAGAGCACTGATCAGCGCCGCGGGGACCACCAGCGCCCGCATCCGGTGGGCGCGTTCGTCGACGAAATGCGCGATCAGATTGCCCTGCATGGCGGTGAGCGGCACCAGCAGCGGTCCGCGGGTCAACGTGACGGCCAGGATTACCACTCCGCCCGCTGCGCCGAGATCGCCTCCTGAGGTGACTTTCAGCAGCACCGGAAAACCCATCACCAGGACCGCGCTCGCGCCGGCGGCGGTGATCGAGTGCCCCGCGCCACGCAGGAATGTCACTGTCGAGCCAGAGGTGCGCAGCCGAGCGGCCGATCTTGTCGTGGGCGAGACGAGAAGCATCAACAGCCACGCGATCGAGCCGGCGACGGTCGCCCAAAGGTATCCGCCGAGTCCCCAGCCCACCGCGAAGGTGGCCGCTGCCACGGCGACCCGCAGCACCGCGTCAGCGACCATCAGGGCGCCGTACTCCGACCACTTGTTGACTCCGGCGAGCGCGCCGAGCAGCGTCGTGTGCATACAGAACCCGGCCAGGCCCACGCACAGCAGTGCCACGCTGAGCAGGCGATCTTCGACGAAAACGTGCTCCGACCACAGCGGCGAGGTTGCGGCGATCAGCACCGCGGCGGTGAGGCCGACCCCGGCGGCGACCCGCATCGGGTGGGTGCGTTCCCCTTCAGGGGCCGGAGAGCGATCTGGGCGCGCCGCGGAGCGCGACAGCACGACAGAGTGTCCCGACCGGACTTCGCGCGTGGTCTCCTGCAGCAATCCGAAGGTGGCGCCGCTCGCCAGCCCGAACGCGCCCCAGAACACGCCGAACACGGAGAATCCGGCGGGCTCAAGGTCGCGCGCGGCGAGGTAGAGCACCGCGTATCCGCACAATGCGGACAGCGCCGTTGCCGCCCCGACACGAACCATGCTGGCCCGGGTGACCGCGCCCGAGGGTCCGGTAATCGGCTCTGTCACGCCCGCGTGTCCAGCGGGGGAACCTTCGGTGAGTAAAGCCAAGCGGCCCACAGGGCATGCAGCGAATCCTTGGAGTAGTTCGCGGCCAAACCGGTAAAGTCGTCCGTCACCACGTTGCTGTTCCGGTAGCGCGCCGCCCAATCTTTGAGCAGTGCAAAGAAATTGGTATCGCCGATCTCCATGCGCAGAGCGTGAAGGGTGAGCGCTCCGCGTTTGTACACACGGTCGTCGAACATGTCGCGTGGACCGGGGTCGGTGAGGACCAGGTTCTGTGCTGAGTTGATCAACCGTTGGTGGTAGTGGTGGGCGAGGTCCTCGGCGCTGCGGTCGCCGCAGTGTTCCGACCACAGCCACTCCGCATAGCAGGCAAAGCCCTCGTGCAACCAGATGTGGCGCCAACGCTGCACCGTGACTGAGTTTCCGAACCACTGGTGGGCCAGTTCGTGGGCGATCAGTCGTTCCGAATTGCGCTGTCCGTCGCAGTGGTTGGCGCCAAAGATCGAGATTCCCTGCGCCTCAAGTGGAATTTCCAAATCGTCGTCGGTCACCACGACGGTGTAACCATCGGCCAACGGATAGGGACCGAACAGCTTCACGAACAACTTCATCATCTGCGGCTGCCGGCCGAAATCGTGATCGAAGTCCGCGCGTAGCCGGTCGGGCAGGACTGAAAAGGTCTCGACGCCGTTCTTGGACATCCGGTGCCTGTTGTACATCCCGATCTGGAGGGTGACGAGATAGGTCGAGGTGGGCTCGGCCTGTTCGTAGCTCCAGGTGGTCATACCGGCGCGAGGCCGGCGGGCCAGCAGCTTGCCGTTGGCGATGGCGAAATAGGGGCTTTCCGTACTGATTTGGATCTGGAAGCTGGCCTTGGCGCTGGGGTGGTCATCGCACGGGAACCATGACGCCGCGCCATTGGGTTGTCCGGCGACGAGCGCGCCTTCGGTCAACTCTTCGAAACCGACTTCGCCCCAATGGGAATGGATCGGACGGGGGCTGCCGCCGTAGCGCACCGTTACCGTCATCGCGGTGCCGGCGGGTAGCGGGTCTGAAAGGGTGATGTGTAGTTTCCCTGCCGCGGTGCGGAATTGCGAGGGTCGCTGGCCGTTTACGGTCACCTTGGAGACAGTCAGCGCATCCGACAGGTCGAGGGTGAATGTCTTCAGCTCAGACAACGCGACGGCCGTCATCGTCGCTGAGCCCATCAGCCGGTTGATCGCGACCTTGTACTCGAGCTCAAGTTTGTAGCGAGATGCCCGATAGCCGAAGTTGCCGGTGGCGGGTAGGTACGGGTCGATGACCGGTTGCCCGCCCTTTTTGGCCACCCGTTTGCGTCCTGTCACACGGGCGCCGGCTTTTTTGGCCTGGGACTCGGCGAGTCTCCCCGTTTCTTCCGCCTCGGATTCCAAGAAGCGATCGGATTCCCTTGCCATCGCGTTGATGCTGGCACCTCGTCACCGCGCATCACCAGTGAGGCGGGGCCGATGGTCGCCCCCGCGCCGATGCGTGCCGCGGGCAATGCGACGCAATGCGGCCCCAGGGTGGCGCCCCGTTCAAGCACGACGGTGTCCATCCGCATGATTCGGTCGTGAAACAAATGGGTCTGTACGACACTCCCGCGATTGACGGCGGAGCCTTCCCCGAGTGTCACGAGGTCGGCCTCGGGAAGCCAGTAAGTTTCACACCACACGCCTCGCCCGATCTTTGCGCCCAACGCCCGCAACCACAGATTCATCACCGGTGTGCCGGCTGCTGCCCGGGCGAACCACGGCGCCGCCACGGTTTCGACGAACGTGTCTGACACCTCATTGCGCCAGACGAACGACGACCACAGCGGATGCTCGATCGCGGTGATCCGTCCGACCACAAGCCATTTGGCCACTACCGCGACGCCGCCGGCCACCGCTCCTGCAGCCAGCAGGACCAGCCCAGCGGACAGAGCGGCCCAAGGCCAACCGACCGTCACCGCCAACGACTGGATGGCGAACAGCACCGCCACTCCGATGGCGAAAGTCGCGACCACGGGTATGAGCCGGAAAGTCTCCACCGTGGCACGCAGCGCCTTCAGACGCGCGGAGGGATGGAACGTGTGCAGTGCGTCGGCGGCCGTCGGCTCGCGACGCAGTCGCACCGGCGGGCTACCCAGCCAGGATGAGCCTGCCTTGGCTTTGCGCGGTGCTGCCGAGAGCACCGCAACCAGGCCATCGTCGGGCACTCGGCGTCCAGGCTGGGTGATGCCGGAGTTTCCCAAGAATGCCCGCCTGCCGATGGTTGCATGGGCGACGTGGATCCATCCGCCACCGAGTTCATAGGACGCGACCATGGTGTCGTCTGCGAGGAACGCGCTGTCCTCGATCACCGTGAACTTGGGGATCAACAGCGCAGTCGAGATCTCGGTGCCTTGGCCCACTTTCGCCCCGAGCAGTCGAAGCCACCAGGGGGTGAGCAGGCTGGCATAGATGGGGAACAGGTAGTTGCGGGCGGCATCCATCAGCCGTTCGGTGGCCCACAGCTGCCAGCCCGAACGGCTGCGCACCGGGTGATATCCCTCGTGCAGACCGATGGCGAGCAGCCGCACCGCCACCGCTGTCAGCGCCGCGTACGTCAGCACTGCCGCCATGGTGGCCGGTATGACCCACGTCAGCGCCGGCAGGATCGCCGCGCTCACCGTCGCCGTGTCGCGCACGCCCCAACCGATGACGGCCAACCCGGTGGCGAGCGCGGCCAGCGGTAGCGCGCCCAGCAGCACCGACGTCACGCCGTACATGGCGACCCATACCGGTGCCCTGGCTGGTCGGTGGGCGGGCCACGGATGCTTGGCCTTGCCGGATTTCACGGCGGGGGAACCTTTCCAATGCTGCCGGTTCTTCACCTTTCCGACGACGGCGGATCCAGGTGCGACGTCGGCGTTCTTGCCGACCACTGCACCGGGAAGCAGCGTCGTCCTCGCACCGACGGTGGCGTCGTTGCCAACGGTGATCGGGCCGACGTGGAACAGGTCTCCATCGACCCAATGGCCGGTCAGGTCGACCTCGGGCTCGATAGAGCAGCGGTGACCCAGTGTCAGCATCCCGGTCACCGGCGGAGCGGAATGTAGGTCGACTCCCTTGCCGACCCTGTTACCCAGCGCGCGGGCGTAGTAGACCAGCCACGGCGCGCCCGCCATGTTCTCCGCGCCGCTGGCCTCGGCCAGGCGCTCGGCCAGCCATACCCGCAGGTGCACGGAACCGCCGCGGGGGTAAGTGCCCGGCGCCAGATTGCCGACCAGGATGCGGGCCCCGAAGGCCGTGATAGCCATGCGGCCCATCGGGGCGACGAACAGCAGGAAGCCGGCCGCGATCCACCACCAGTCGACCGGCTTCACCCACGACACCAGAGACAGCGTGGCAGCGATGTTGTTGGCGATTGTCAGCCAGACCACCCACTGCATGCCGGTCAACGCCGCCAGCGGCACGGTTAACGCGATCTGCGCCGCTTGGGCCAGACGTGATACCGGCTTCACATCGCGGGTCTCAACTGCCGGCGGCGGATCGAGATCGTCGAGGTAGCCGGCCAGCGAACCCAGCCGAGGATGATCGTAGAGCTCGGCGACCGTCATCTGCGGGTACCGCGGGCGGAGTGCGGCGATGAGCTGTGCCGCCGACAGTGATCCGCCGCCGAGGGCGAAGAAGTCGGCCTCCGGCCCGTCAACCGGCGCGGCCAGTACGTCACGCCACAGTCCGGCCAGCCAACCCAACCTGCCGCCCAGCTCGGGTGTGGCTTTCTCAGCGGTACCGACCGGCCAAGGCAGGGCGTCGCGGTCTACCTTCCCCGATGTTCGAGTGGGCAGTTCCTCGACGACCACCAGACCGGGCACCAACGCGGCGGGGAGCGCGCCGGACAGCCGTGTGCGGGCAGCGACTAGATCAAGGGGTTGATCGGAGTCCGGGGTGGCGACGATGTAGCCCACCAGCAACGGTGTGCCGCTCGCGGTTCGCCGCACGGCCGCGGCGGCGCCGCTGACGCCGGGCAGGTTCAGCAGCGCGGCGTCCACCTCGCCGAGCTCGATGCGACGCCCGCCGACCTTGACCTGATCGTCTGCGCGTCCGACGAAGTACAACCCGTCGGATTCCAGCCGCACCAGATCACCGCTGCGGTAGGCGCGGCTCCAATGCCCCTGATGGCTCAGAGAAGGCATGGCGGCGTATTTCTCGGCGTTCTTCTCCGGGTCGAGGTAGCGTGCCAGCCCTACTCCGCCGATGACGAGTTCGCCGACTTCACCGATGCGCACCGGCGCGCCGGTGTTGTCGACGACGGCCAGATCCCACCCCGGCAGCGGCAGGCCGATGCTGACTTGCCCTCCGAAGCCATCCAGCTTCGCGGCACACGCCACCACGGTGGTCTCGGTTGGTCCGTAGGTGTTCCACACTTCGCGGTCCACAGAGTCGGGTCCGGAGGCGAGCCGTTCGGCCAATTCGGGAGGGCAGGCTTCACCGCCGAAGATCAGCAGTCGTACCGCCTCCAGCGCCTCGGCGGGCCACAACGATGCCAGCGTGGGCACTGTGGATACGACGGTGATGTCACGCGACACCAACCAGGGGCCGAGATCCATCCCGCTGCGCACCAGCGATCGCGGCGCCGGCACCAGGCACGCGCCGTGCCGCCATGCCAGCCACATCTCCTCACAGGACGCGTCGAACGCCACGGATAGTCCGGCAAGAACCCGGTCCCCGGGTCCAATCGGGTTGTCTTGCAGGAACATCCGTGCTTCGGCATCGACGAAAGCCGCGGCGCTGCGGTGGGTGACAGCGACACCCTTGGGGGTTCCGGTCGACCCGGAGGTGAAGATGATCCATGCATCGTCTCGGCCCAGCGGCGGCCCGGCGCGCCAGCCTCGCGACGAACCTGTTCCGCGGACGAGCCCCTGCTCGGTGATCACCGCGACGACGTCGGCCTCGGTGAACACCAGTTCTGCGCGCTCCTGCGGGTCGTCGGCGTCGACCGGAACGTAGGCGGCGCCGGTCGCCAAGGTCGCGAGGATGGCGACATACAGCGCGTAGCTGCCCGACGGCATCCGGATTCCGATGCGGTCGCCGCGGCCGATTCCCCGGGCCGCGAGCCACGAGACACTGTCTTCAATGTCGGAGACCAACTCGGCGTAGGTGAGTTGGACGGTGCCGTCGTCGAGCGCCGGAGCGTCGGGATGGCAGCGCGCGCTCTCATGCAGGATGTCGATCAAGGTGCGTGGTTCACAGGCGTGCGCCGACAGCATGAATTGAGTGGGGATCTCCGGTGTTGGATCCGCTGCTGTCACGGGTACAAACTACTCAGCCTGGGGAGCTAGTTCGCCTCGGTCGGTGTGGTGTTCCGCGTGTCGGGGGGCCGCTGGCAGAATGGGGCGCCTGGAGGGGGTACTCGGAAATCAGGCCGATAGCAGTGGAAGAGACCTCCGGCGTTGAACAACGACCGGAGGTTTGATGAACGTATCTGGACTCGAGTGGGCTATCACGCTCAGCGTGACCATCGCGATCCTGCTCTTCGACGTCATTGTGATCGGGCGGCGCCCGCACGAGCCGTCAAAGCGTGAGACAGCGACCTATCTGACGGTCTATGTCGCCCTGGCCATCGCATTCGGGCTCTGGACGTGGTTTTTCCACGGCAGCCAGTACGGGCTTGAGTTCTTCGCCGGATGGCTCACCGAGTACAGCCTCTCGGTGGACAACCTATTCATCTTCTTGATCATCATGGCCAGCTTCAAGGTGCCGCGGATCTACCAGCAGCAGGCCCTGCTCGTCGGCATCATCCTGGCGCTGATCTTCCGCGGGGTCTTCATCGCGCTCGGCGCGGTGGCGATCAGCCGGTTTTCCTGGATGTTCTACATCTTCGGCGCATTCCTGGTGTACACCGCGGTCAAGCTGGTCCGGGACACCGAGCACGACGATGACGCTGACAACTCGGTCGTCAGATTCGCCCAGCGCCATTTGAAGTTCACCGACCAGTGGGACGGCCTGCGGCTGTGGGTCAAGGATCACAGCACGAACGGCAAACGCCTGATGACGCCGATGTTCCTGGTCGTCGTTGCGTTGGGCACCACCGATCTGCTCTTCGCGCTGGACTCAATACCGGCCATCTACGGTCTGACCCGTGAGCCCTACCTGGTGTTCACCGCCAACGTGTTCGCGTTGATGGGTCTGCGCCAGTTGTACTTCCTGCTGGGAGACCTGCTCAAGCGGCTGGTGTACCTGTCGCAGGGGCTCGCGTTCATCCTGGGTTTCATCGGTGTCAAGCTGCTGCTGCACGCGCTACATGAGAACGAGTTGCCGTTCATCAATGGTGGCGAACGCGTTCCGGTGCCAGAGATCCCGACCCTGGCCAGCCTCGGCGTGATCGTCGTGACGTTGGTCATCACCACGGCGGCGAGTCTGTACAAGACCCGGGTGCACGATGTGCGCAAGAACGGCGGTGCCACCGACGCGAGTCGCTGAGTCACCGACGCCAGTCGCTAAGTCACCGACGCCAGTCGCTGAGTCACCAGTTGTTGTAACCACCTTCGGGACCCAACATCTGCTCGAGGCGGGCGCGGCTGATCCGGGCCAGCTCGTTTCGGACCGCCTTGCGCTCGGTTTCGTGGTCGTTGAGGAGACGGTCGGTCATCGCGGCGCGCATGTCTGCGGCGCCATAGCCGGGGTAGGCTTGCAGGATTGAGTCGACCGACTCATCGCTCAGCCCGAAGATCAACCTGTCGGCGCAGCGAAATAAATTGTCGTGGCTCTCGAATGGGCGCGCCCGCGCCAAGTCGGCGGCCAGTGGCACGCTGAGGCAGCACTCGAAGAGGGCGTGCACGGCGCGGCGCATTGGCATCGCATCGAACGCGTCCAGTCCGATCCCCTGGTGCAGCAACATATGGACATGATGGAAGCTGGAAGGGACGGCGGTGTTACGGCGTGTTACGGCCACGCTAATTTCTGCAGTGGCCCCGATCTCAGTCGCGGCGATCTTCTGAAGTTCTAGTGGCCTTCGGCCTTGAATCGCTCGATCGAACGATTCACCTCGGCCTCGGCGTCCGCTCGGCCCACCCAGTCGGCGGCCTTGACGAACTTCCCGGGTTCGAGGTCTTTGTAATGCACGAAGAAGTGCTTGATGGTTTCCAATTCGAACGATGAAACGTCGCCGATGTCGGTGATGTGATCCCACCGTGGGTCGGCGAGCACGCACAGCACCTTGTCGTCGCCGCCCATCTCATCGGTCATCTGGAACATGCCCACCGGGCGGGCTTTCAGGATGCACCCGGGGAACACTGGTTCAGGCAGCAGCACCAGCGCGTCCAGCGGATCGCCGTCCTCGCCGAGCGTGTCCTCGATGTAGCCGTAGTCCGTCGGATAGCCCATCGCGGTGAACAGATAGCGGTCCAGCTTCACCTTGCCGCTGTCGTGGTCCACCTCGTACTTGTTTCGCGATCCCTTCGGGACCTCGATGAGGACATCGAACTGCACCGTGGGGCTCCTTCGGCTAAGGGTCGGCTCAGGGTCGGGACGACGCGGGCCAACAGGCAGAGTCCACCTTATATAGGGAGCGATACCCTGCATTACAGGGGTGGCCTGGGTATCGAGCGAAAGCAGGAGGAACATGCGGC
>CAXMSM010000300.1:0-8049 GCA_964195655.1 uncultured Gammaproteobacteria bacterium
GAGGGCCGACTTCGAGAACTTCAAGATCAGCGTCGTCGCCACCCGCCACAACGTGAGCCAGATGGACGCCTTCGAGCAGCTCGCCGACGATCACGGCGCCGAGCTGCGCATCACCCGACTGCGGCCGTCAGGCCGCGGCGCCGATGTCTACCACGACCTGCGCCTGACCCAGCTCCAACAGGTCGACCTCTACCAATGGTTGCTCGCCCGCCCCCACGTCCTCACCGGCGACTCGTTCTTCCACCTCTCGGCGCTCGGTGAGCCGTTGCCCGGGCTCAACCTCTGCGGCGCCGGACGGGTGGTGTGCCTCATCGATCCGGTCGGGGACGTCTACGCTTGCCCGTTCGCGATCCACGACACATTCCTTGCCGGAAATATCCTGTCGGATAGCGGATTTCAGAACGTTTGGCAGAACTCCGAGTTGTTCCGCGAGCTGCGTGAACCGCAGTCAGCCGGTGCGTGTGGCAGTTGCGGCCACTACGATAGTTGCCGCGGCGGCTGCATGGCAGCGAAGTTCTTCACCGGGTTGCCGTTGGATGGCCCGGACCCGGAATGCGTGCAGGGTTACGGCGAACCCGCACTGGCCCGCGAGCGTGACAAGCCCAAGTCCAGCGTCGACCATTCCCGCGTCGCGAACCGCAAAAAGCCCTCGGGCCCAATCCCGCTCACGCTGCTGAGCGCTCCGCCCAAGAAGTTCTGCAACGAAAGTCCCGTGTAAACCCATGGCTCGCGACACCTGGTTTGAAACCGTCGCCGTCGCCCAGCAGCGGGCGAAGAAACGGCTTCCCAAGTCCGTCTACTCGTCATTGATATCGGCCAGCGAGAAGGGCGTGACCGTCTCCGACAACGTCGAGTCGTTCGCCGAACTCGGCTTCGCTCCGCATGTCATCGGTGCTACTGAGACGCGGGAAATGGCGACAACAGTCATGGGCCAGGACATTTCGTTGCCCGTAATCATCTCGCCAACCGGTGTACAGGCTGTCGACGTCGATGGCGAGGTGGCGGTGGCGCGGGCCGCCGCCGCGCGGGGCACCGCGATGGGGCTGTCGTCGTTTGCCAGCAAGCCGATGGAAGAGGTCGTGGCGGTCAACGACAAGATCTTCTTCCAGATTTACTGGCTGGGCGGCCGCGACCAGATTGCAGAGCGGGTGCAGCGCGCGAAAGAAGCGGGGGCCGTCGGACTCATCGCGACCACCGACTGGAGCTTTTCGCACGGCCGCGACTGGGGCAGCCCCAAGATTCCCGAGCAGATGAACCTCGCCACCATGCTGCGGATGTCTCCCGAGGTGTTCACCAAGCCGCGTTGGTTGTGGGGCTTTGGCAAGAGTCTGCGCCCTCCCAACCTCCGGGTGCCCAACCAGGGCAGACGCGGCGAGGCCGGTCCCACCTTCTTCCAAGCGTATGGGGAGTGGATGGGCACCCCTGCGCCGACCTGGGAAGACATCGCCTGGCTGCGCGAGCAGTGGGGCGGGCCGTTCCTGCTCAAGGGGATGGTGCGCGTAGACGACGCCAAACGTGCGGTAGATGCAGGCGTTTCAGCGATCACCGTGTCCAACCACGGTGGTAACAACCTCGACGGCACCCCCGCGGCAATCCGTTGCCTGCCGGCCATCGCTGACGCGGTGGGCGACCAGGTTGAGGTTCTACTGGACGGTGGAATCCGCCGCGGCAGCGATGTGGTCAAAGCTGTCGCACTCGGTGCCAGGGCGGTCATGATCGGCCGGGCCTATCTGTGGGGTTTGGCCGCCAACGGCCAGGCTGGCGTCGAGAACGTACTTGACATTCTCCGTGGTGGTGTCGACTCGGCGCTGATGGGCCTTGGCAAATCCTCGATTCATGAGCTGACCCGCGAGGACATCCTGATTCCTGACGGCTTCACCCGCGCGCTCGGGGTATGAGCCTGGTACGGGCGTGACGCAGGGGGCTAACGTGAATTCGGCGATCGATGCGAGCGCCGGATGGCAGAAAGATATTTACTGCGTATGCGCCAACAATTGGCGCACGCCAGGTGAATTCGGCCTACCATCGTCGCGTGGCTTTCCCCAGCGATCTCGGGATTTCAACGTCGAGGCAGCTACACAACACGTCGCCCGCCTTGGTCGTCCCGATAGGTTCTACCGAGCAGCATGGACCCCACCTGCCGCTGGACACCGACACCCGCATTGCGACTGCGGTCGCAAACGAGCTTGCAGTGCGCCTTCTTGCCGTGGATGAATGTCAGCGCAATGAATCCAGCTGGTTGGTCGCCCCCGCCATCGGGTACGGAGCCAGTGGGGAGCACGAAGGCTTCGCCGGCACCGTTTCGATCGGCACCGCCGTATTGGCGGAACTACTCGTAGAGTTCGCGCGATCTGCCGGCAATTGGGCCTCTCGCATGGTCTTTGTCAATGGTCACGGCGGCAATGTCGAGGCGTTGCGCCGTGCGGCTGCGCTACTGCGACTCGAGGGGCGGGATGCTGGATGGTGCTCATGCAGTGTCAGCAATGCTGACGCGCATGCCGGCCACACAGAAACATCTGTATTGCTACATATTTCGCCGGGCGTGGTCAGGGAGGATCAGCGAGCGCCAGGGAATCGTGCTCCGCTGTCTGAGCTGATGCCGAAAATGCTTCGTGGGGGAGTGGTCGCGGTCAGTTCGCTGGGAGTGCTCGGGGACCCGACCACGGCGACGGCGGACGAGGGGAGGAGAATCTTTGCCGAGATGGTTGACGGGTGTCTGGGGAGAGTCATCCGGTGGGCGCCCGATCGCGAGGGGATGCTGACATGAGCGGGGCGCGGCTTCCCGACGGCTTCGCCGTTCAGGTGGACCGGCATGTGCGTGTTCTCGGGGAGGGGGCTGCGCTGCTGGGCGGTTCGCCCACGCGTCTGCTGCAGCTCACACCTACCGCACAGACCATGCTCAACGGTGGCAGGCTTGAGGTGCACGACGTCGTCAGTGCGCGGCTGGCGCGCACCCTGCTGGATGCCACCATCGCCCACCCACGCCCGCTGAGTGGGCCGTCTCACCGCGACGTCACCGTCGTTATCCCGGTGCGGGACAACACTGCTGGGCTTGACAGATTAATCCTGGCGTTGCGGGGACTGCGTATCGTCATCGTCGACGACGGCTCGGTGACTCCGGTACTCGCTTCCCAATTCGAGGGCATGCACTGCGACGTTCGGATTCTGAGGAATCCCCGCAGTAAGGGCCCGGCCGCCGCGCGCAACGCCGGCTTGAGGGCTGTCGAGACGGACTTCGTCGCATTTCTGGACTCCGATGTGGTGCCCCGTCGCGGATGGCTGGAGGCCCTGCTCGGACACTTCTGCGACCCCGCAGTGGCATTGGTGGCTCCGCGGATCGTCGCGCTGCATCCGTCTGACAGCGTGGTGGCGCGTTATGAGGCGGTGCGTTCGTCGCTCGACCTGGGTTTGCGCGAGGCGCCGGTGGTCCCGTTCGGGACAGTGTCCTATGTGCCCAGCGCCGCGATCATCTGTCGACGCAGCACTTTGATCGAGGTCGGAGGCTTCGATGAGTCACTTTCGTCCGGCGAGGACGTCGACCTGTGCTGGCGTTTGAACGAGGCGGGCGCCCGACTGCGCTACGAACCGATCGCCGAGGTAGCTCACGATCATCGCACTGATCCGCGACAGTGGTTCGCCCGCAAGGCATTCTATGGAAGGGCCGCTGCGCCGCTGGCGATCCGACACCCCGGCAAGACAGCCCCACTGGTGATTTCGGGGTGGACTTTGTTGGTCTGGATACTGGCGGCCATTGGCTCAAGGCTCGGCTACCTGGCGTCGGCTGCGGTGGCCGCGATCACCGGCCACCGGATCGCCACTTCGCTGTCCAGCGTGCAGACCGAGCCCATGGAGGTCGCCGTCGTCGCCGCGCAGGGCCTGTGGACAGCGGCCCGCCAGCTGGCGTCCGCGATCTGTCGGCACTATTGGCCGATCGCGCTGATTGCTGCGGTCCTTTCGAAACGCTGTCGCCGCGTCGTGTTGGTGGCCGCAGTGCTGGACGGGGTGTTCGACTGGCTCACCCGCAACGGCAACGCCGACGACGAGACCAAGCGAGTCGGGCTGTTCCCCTATCTCCTACTCAAGAGGCTCGATGACATCGCCTATGGCCTAGGGCTGTGGGGCGGAGTCGTGCGCGAGCGCCACGCCGGCGCACTCAAGCCGCAGATTCGGACCTGAGCGCTCCCCGCGTGCACAGGGACCGTCTTGCTCCTTGCATCCGCAGTGATGTCCTGATCGTCGGTGCCGGAAGTGCAGGATCAGTCCTCGCAGAACGACTTTCCGTCGATCCACAGTGTCAGGTCACCGTGGTGGAATCGGGTCCAGGGCCGACGGATCCGCGAGTGCTCAGTCAGATCACCGACGGTCTACGGCTTCCGATCGGGGCGGCAAGCTCGGTAGTCCGGCGCTATGACAGCACCCTGACCGACGCGCCCAAGCGCTACACACAACTCATGCGCGGCGCCGTGGTCGGCGGATCGGGCGCGATCAACGGTGGATATTTCTGCCGCGCGCTGCCCTCTGACATCGACGGGTGGGAGCTCGACGGCTGGTCGTGGGCCGACGTCCTGCCGCACTTCAAAGCCATTGAGAACGACGTAGACTTCCACGGCCCGCTGCACGGGTCCGACGGACCGATCACCGTACGTCGGACTACCGAATTTGACAGCTGTACAGCGTTATTCGCCGAGTCTGCCCGGGCGTTGGGCTTCGGCTGGATCAGTGATCTCAACGGTTCGACACCCGAGGATCCGTTGCCGCCCGGGGTAGGCGCGGTGCCGTTGAACATCAACGGAGGCAACCGCATCGGTCCCGGGGGCGCTTTTTTGCAGCCGGCATTGCATCGCGCGAACCTGACATTGTTGACCGACACCCGGGTGCGACGGATTCAGATGGCAGCGGGTCGGGTCACTGCCCTCGATTGTCTGGGCCCCGACGGAAGCGTGGTTCTGACCGCCGACCGTATCGTGCTGTGTGCCGGAGCCATCGGTTCCGCCCACCTGCTGATGCTGTCGGGCGTGGGGCCCGAGCAGGAACTGCGCGCCGCGGGTGTGCCGGTCGAAGTGGATCTTCCGGTCGGCGTCGACACCGTGGACCATCCGGAATGGGTTCTGCCGGTGAGTTGGTCGCCGACTCACGGCCTCCCTCCGTTGGAGGCGGTATTGACCACGGAGGACGGGCTGGAGATCAGGCCGTATACGGCGGGTTTCGGTGCCATGATGAGCGGAAGGCGTGACGATCCGACCGATCAGCCGCATCTCGGAGTGACGTTGATGCGTCCCCGGTCGCGGGGGCGCATTTTGCTGGCGTCCGCCGACCCCGATGTCGCTCCGGTGATCGAACATCGGTATGACAGCGATGTCGCAGATGTCGGACTACTGCGCTCGGGCACCGCGCTCGCCCACGAAATAGCCGGTTCAACAGTGCAATCCGAGGCATCGTGGGGGACGTCGCAACACCTGTGCGGCAGCGCCCGGATGGGCAGGGACGGCGACCCCGTAGCAGTGGTCGACAACCAGTGTCGGGTCTTTGGGGTGGACGGACTTTGGGTGGTCGACGGTTCGATACTGCCCGCGATCACCAGTCGCGGGCCGCACGCGACGATCGTGATGGTGGGCCACCGAGCGGCCGAGTTCATCACCTCAGCGAGTAGCGAATTGGCAGGTGCTTGAGGCCGCCGACAAACGTGGTGGCCGCCAGTTTGGGCTCCCCGGCCAGCTCGACCGACTCCAGCCGTGGGAGCAGTTCGGTGAATAGGCTGTTCATCTCCATTCGGGCCAGCGCGGCGCCGAGGCAGAAATGAACGCCGTAGCCGAAGGCCAGATGCTTGTTCGGGTCTCGGCTCACATCGAAGCGGAACGGGTCCTCGAAAATCTCTTCGTCCCGGTTGGCCGAAACGTATGCGAGGTATACCGACTCGCCGCTGGCAATGGGCACCCCCCGAATCTCGGTGTCCGCGGTGGCGGTCCGCATGAACTCTTTCACCGGCGTGGTCCAGCGGATCATTTCCTCGACGGCCGTACCCATCAGGCTGAGATCATCGCGGAGGCGAGTGAGCTGATCCGGGTTGTCAATGAGTGCGAGCAACCCGCCTGAGATGGCGTCCTTGGTGGTGTCGTGGCCCGCACTGGCAACGATCACGTAGTAGGAGACGGTATCCATGTCGGAGAGCGGCTCGCCGTTGATCGTGCCGTTGGCGATCGCGGAGGCCAGATCCTCGGTGGGATTCTCACGACGTGAAGCGGTCAGTGCCGAGAAGTAAGCGAAGAAGTCCATCAACACCGCTATCAGGTCTTCTGTGGTGCCCTCACCGCGCTTGTGTTCGGGGTCATCCCCGCCGAACATCTCCTGGGTGAGCCTGAGCATCCGCGGGAAGTCGTCCTCGGGCAGGCCGAGTAGCGAAAGAATCACGTACAGTGGGTAATTGATCGCGATGTCGGTGACGAAGTCGCACTCGGGGCCGATGTCGCGCATCCGGTCGACATACCGCTTGGCCAGTTCATCCACGCGGATCTTGAGGTCGCGCATTGCCTTTGGCCGGAACCAATCTGCGCCGATCTTGCGGGTATCACGATGGTGTGGATCGTCCATATGGATCAGGGTGCGCAGGCCGATCCCGGCATCCTGCTGTTGCTTCATCACGTCATCGCCCTCGGCCGGCATCAGCAGGGGTCGCGGGCCGCTGATGAATAGCTCGTTGTCGCGCTCGACAGCCATGATGTCGGTGTGTTTGGTGATCGCCCAGAACGGGCGGTACGGCGGATTGTTCACCCATACGACGGGTTCGTTGGCCCGCAGATGGGCAAGCGCTGCGTGCAGACGGGCGTCGTCGGCGTAGGCCCTCGGATCGGCCAGGACGTTCGCGGGCTTACCTTCTTCCAAGTCCATTGCCGAAGGGTCCGTTGCCGAAGGGTCCATTGCCGAAGCGCTCATGCGGTCTCCTCGTCGGAAGCTGGAGAATACTTGACGGGTGTCAATTATGGAGTCTATGTGACCGGGCCACACAGGGGAAGGGGTGGCGCTGCGCATTGGCTCCGTCACGCCTGGAGAGCTTCTCGCCGTCTCGTCCCCGCCGCGATGTCATGATCGGCAACCTCCTTCGGAGATGCCACCGCACGTGCCCCAAGCGCCGTCAAGCTCCGCACCACGTCGGGGTGACGCCCATGGATGACCACTTCGTGGTCAGCCTCGATGAGACGCCGCACCATCGGAACACCCATGTGCCCCAGACCGATAAACCCTATATCCGCCATGACTGGCCCTCCACTTTTTTTGCGGGCACGCCCAGGCGGATCCATATCTAGGCAAGGGAACTCCGTGTTCAAGACGTTCAGCACAGATCCGCTTTAAGTCCTCCTGAACACCTATCTGTGTCGTTTCTCAAGACTGTCGGTGGTAGTGCATAGGGTCTCGCCTATCGACCTCGAATGCGCTTCCGTGTACCCGGCGGACTTCACGCCATCGCCTGGCCGGACTTGCTGGATGCTTGTGCGGCGATCTGATGGCCCGGGCCGCATCGCTGCTCCCAGCGAGTTCCTGCTTTCGCTGCTGGTGGGCAATTCGGCGACCAACACGGTCAAGGCGCGTGCCAGCGATCTGGCCCTATGGTGGCGCTGGTGTGTCGATCACACGGCGAACGCCGTGCCTGCGCCCATCGAGCCGATGCGCGCCACTGCCGCCGAGCTGACTACCTTCGTGCTCCAATTGCAAACCACGCCAAAGAAACATCCACTGACCACGCCGATCCGGGTTATGCCCGGCGACAAGCGAGCGCGGTCGTCACGGACCATCGCCCGGATTGTCGACAGCATTAAGCAGTTCTATCTCTGGGCGGCACGCTGCCACGGGATGATCCCCGACGCCACCGCGAAACAGATGCTCAACTTCAAGACACCACGGGTGATCGATGTGGCCACGGTGGACCGCCTGCAGCCGCCGCTGGTGCGGCAGGTGCTGGCGATCCCCAAAAGCACCCGGGAACGGTTCCTGCTCGAATTGCTCTACGGGACCGGCATACGAGAGGGCGAAGCACTCGGGCTTCGACTTGAAGAC
>CAXMSM010000301.1:0-1888 GCA_964195655.1 uncultured Gammaproteobacteria bacterium
CGGTGTAGTCACCGGCGGGTGACACATGCCCGGTGTAGTCACCGGCGGGTGACACATGCCCGGTGTAGTCACCGGCGGGTGACACATGGCCGGTGGAACTGCCAGCAGGCGACTGAGTCACAAGATCGCAGCGGGATGGCCACGCCAAACCGGATGCGATCCAGCCAGTTGTTGTGGACCTACTGTTCAGGGATCTTGAACGATGGTGTCGCCCTTCAATCCGAGCGAAGGTCGGGCAAGCACTCCCACTCCTGCGATACCGACAGGGTCCAGGCCGGCTCCCGACGCTGAAGGAATGCCGCCACACCTTCACGCGCGTCGGCGGTACCCATCACCCGCTGGTGCAACTCGGTCTCCAGGACGGCGACCTCACGCGGCCCGTAACCCTTGGCCATGGTGTCCCACAGCAATCTCTTGCTCAGAGCTGCCGACATCGGGGCGACGTTGACGGCCATGTCGTGCGCGACCGTCATCGCGTGGTCGAGCACATCGACTGCTGGAACCGCGCGGCTGGCGATACCCATCGCCGCCGCCTCTGCCCCGTCGAAGCTCCGCCCCGTCAGCAGGAGGTCTGCAGCCACCGCGCCGCCGACCAGATTGGGCAAGGTCCAATGCGACATACAATCGGGGATGACGCCGCGGCGGACCTGCGCGACCGAATATTTGGCGTCGGTAGCCATGATCCGAATATCGGTCTGCAATGCGACCGTCAGCCCGATGCCGACGGCGTGCCCGTTCACCGCTGCAATGACAGGCGTCCGCAGCTCAAAGGCGGCCGGATCGATGGGCGATGCCGTGAACTCGGTTCTATCAGCAGCCTTCTCGAATGGGTTGATCGGCGCGGCGAAGTCAGCGCCCACACAGAACGCGTCCCCCGCGCCGGTAAGCACGATGGCACGGACCTCGTCGTCGTCGTCGCACTGTCGATAGGCCTGACTGAGCTGCTCACCCATCGCCGCGGTGTACGCATTGCGCCGCTCCGGTCTGTTGAGGGTCAGCAGCGCGACGCCATCGGTAACGGTGACGGTGAGTTCGGTCATGTCGCGAACCTACCGACCGCCCGGGATCGACAATCGCGAGGTGGACATTCGGCGACTAGAACTGCTGGTGGCTCTTTAGCGGCTCATCATCGGTCACCGCTGTCGTTCCCTAGTTCAGCAAGCCATGCGGCCTGCCGACGCACGAAGTTGGCGCCGACCACCGCGCCATGGCCGGGAACGAATACCGCCGAATCACCGCCTGCAGCAAGAACTTGCTCCAGCGTGGCGGGCCAGGCCTGGAGATCGGAGTGCTCGTCGATGCACGGATCGCCAGATTCCTCGACGAGATCCCCGCAGAACACCACCGTAGGGTCCGCACCGGTCACGACCGCTATCAGATCGTGGTCGGTGTGCCCGCGCCCCGGATGGCTGATGGCCACCTCAACGTCGCCAAGCTCGACTACGGCAGCGGTAGTCGAACCTTGGGGGGCTGCCAGCACCGCGAGAGCACGGTCCACATCGCCGGCGTCAGCACCGTGGCACACCGCCTCAGCGCGCAGGTACTGACCTTGCGTGGCCATCGTCGCGACGACCTCGGATGAGCAGTACGTCCGCGCACCCGGGAATACCGAGTGGCCGAGGATATGGTCGAAGTGGTTGTGCGTCAACAGAACATGGCCAACCTCGCTGCCGGTGAGCGCCACGACGTCCTCGGAGATCGCCCAAGCCTCCGGCAGAGTCGTTCCGGTGTCGACAAGCAGTACCTCACCCCCACCGTGAACCAGCCCGATGGTGACATCGCACAACGGCAACCGGGCGCGAAACACCTGCTGCGTGAGCTGCTCCCACGCGAGATTCAGTGCAGCGTCGGTCACCTCTGCGAAGCTACTCCGGGCGATGAGATTCGA